>DATIZR010000036.1 GCA_035516965.1 Nitrospirota bacterium | reverse complement strand
AGATTCGGCAGCCAAGCTCGGGGTCGACCTCGCGACGCTGTACAGGAAGCTGAAGAAGTTAAGAATTGAGTCGTAAGGCTGGGTCTGAATTGTCGGCAGAGAAACGACCGCAATAGCAGTTGTTTTGCAGTGAATGAAGTTAATATAGAATGTAATGTAAACAACCAGGTTGCAATGCCGGCCGATACGGAGGAGGTGCAGCATTCCGGTTGAAACCTACACATGAACACCTCGCTTTAAAGGGCATCTCGAAACCGATCCGCACCGGCAATTCCGGCTCCCGCCTGAAAGAAACACACTGGCGCTTAAGTAGCCTGAGCTGCAATGTTTATTTGCCACGCATGGGAATGTATATGAATATTTAAGGCTGATAACCAGCTTGACAATCGCTTTTTCAAATGTTACACTTTCATCCTCAAATGGTATAATACTTGTTTTTTACTCAGAGCAAACCTCGGGAACCCGGGGGCGTAGATTCGTGAAGCTCATTAAAAGAGTTATCTTTATGACCGTTCATGCTGTTTTATATTCTAGTCGAGCCGCCAAAGAATAAGATCTTTTTGGCGGCTTTTTTGTTTAACCTTATGGTTTACCTGAATTCTTACTTTGCTCAGAGCAAACTCCGGGGAACCGGGGGACGCAGAACCACGAAGCTCAATAAAACGGTAACCCTTATGACGGGTTCTGCTGTTTTATCTGCTCGTCGAGCCGCCAGAGAATAAGATTTTTCTTTGGCGGCTTTTTTTAATCCGAACCGGGCGGGGACTCGCGTCCAGATGCTTTCGTCAAGTTTATGGTGCAGGTTCATACCAGGAGGCAGCCGTGTTCATCCTTTTAAGGGGATTCATTCTACCCATTGCGATGTTGATGCTGAGTTTCCCTGTACATGCAGAAGAAGTCTCCAAGGAACAGCGCAAGAGTCTGGATGAACAGGTCCAGGAGATCAAGGCCGATACTCTCAGTATCGCGACGCAAATGCGTTTGCTCGAAGAGAAGCTGCTGTATCCATCCAGTACCCAGGTTGCCGTCTTTCTGTCTTTGGACAAGGCGGCGAAGTATCGCCCCGATTCGATCGAGATCCAATTGGAGGGCAAACCGGTCACGTATCACCTCTATACCGTCAGGGAACTCGAAGCACTGAAGAAGGGTGGCGTGCAGCGCCTTTACACCGGCAATATCAAATCCGGCGAGCACGACCTGCAGGTACTCCTGACCGGAAAAAACTCGGGCGGATTGGAATTCTACAGGAATGAAAGCTTCAAGGTCAGCAAAGATGCGGGACCGAAAATGGTAGAAATCCGCCTGATCAATGCCGCTGATCAAATTATCACCCTGAGGGATTGGTAGCGCTCATGTCCAGATTTTTTGTAGTGCTGGCTTCCCTGCTGTTCGCAGCGCTTGCATTCTCGGCCGGCATAGCCAACTCAGAAGACAAGAAGAATCTCTATGATTACGGCGAAGCCCTTTATTACGCCTATCAGGGCGAGTGGTTCGAAGCCATCGCCCGGCTCGATGCCCAGCAGGCTCAATCCCGCGGGATCGACGAATCAGGGTACAACGCGCCTTTCAGCCACTCCGAACGGCTCGCGGGTGACTTCGAGCTGAATTACCGGATGCATCAACGCGCCGGGCGCGCCATCAAGGCGGTGATCGAGGGCAACGCCGGGGATGACCTGCGCAACGACGCCATTTTCCGCCTGGCCCGGATGTACTTTCAGAAAGACCAGCCGGAAAAGGCATTGCAGACTGTCGAACTCATCAGCGGCGCCGTTCCCGAAACGATCCGCTCCGACCTGGCTTTTTTGGAGGCGAATATCGCTTTGGCCAACGGCCGCAATGCCGAGGCCATAACCATTCTGAAAGACCTGCAGGACGAGAAAAGCCTGCAAGGGTTCAGTTCCTACAATCTGGGGATTGCACTGCTGAGAAACGGCAACGAACAGGATGGCCGGGAGTATCTGGACCGTACCGGCCGGATAAAGAGCGACGATCCGGCCACGCTGGCGATCAAGGACAAAGCGAACCTTGTCCTCGGCGAAAAGCTGTTGAGTGAAAACAAGTTCGAGGCCGCCAAGCAGACGCTCGACAGGGTGCGCCTCAGCGGTCCGTTTTCCAACCGGGCGCTGCTCGGCTCGGGTTGGACCGACGCCTCGCGGGAATGGTTCGAAAATGCCCTGGTGCCGTGGAGCATCGTGGCTGAGCGCGAGGCCACGGACCCGGCGGTGCAGGAAGCCCTGCTCGCCGTCCCCTATGCCTACAGCAGGCTCGGTGTGTACAGCACGGCTGCGTTGAAGTATGAATCGGCCCTCAAGGCGTTCGGCAGGGAGATCGAAAAGCTCGGCGCCTCCATCGCGAGTATCCGCCAAGGCAAATTTCTCAAGGTCCTGGTGCGGGAGGAGCTGAAACAGGATGCCAACTGGGTGGTCAAGCTGCGCGAGCTGCCGGAAACTCCCGAAACATTCTACCTGCTCGATCTGATGGCCTCCAACGATTTTCAGGAATCACTGAACAATTATCTCGACCTCGAGCAGCTGCGGAAAAAACTGGAGGCCTGGGCCGGGGACCTGGATGCCTTTGAAGAAATCATCCAGCAGCGCTCGGCGCATTACGAACCGCTGCTGCCCTCGATAGACCGGGAACTCATGCGCCTCGAGTCTCATATGCAGTTGCTGTCGGAGCAGCGGGACCGGATCGCACAGCAGCTGCAGGCCATGCTGCATGCGCCGCGGCCCGATCTCCTGATCACTGCCGACGAGCATGCCATGAGCGAGCGGATTGCACATCTGGAGAAGATGGCAACCCCGCAGAGCGACGACGGACAAAGGTTCGGCGAGCGGATCAGTCGGCTGCGGGGGGCGCTGTACTGGAACATTCATACGGAGTATGACAGGCGGTTTGGCGATGTCCGCGAACACCTCGACGAACTGAACCGGGAGCTGGAATCGCTCCACCAGCAAGACGCGGCATTTTTCCGTACCCGGCAGACCGTGACCGGGAGTTATCAGGGGTATGGTGACGCGATCCGCGTCCAGCGGCTGCGGATCAAGGCCGCCCGGGAAAAAGTACGGCTCCTGATGGTGCAACAGGGGCAGGTGCTCGAGACCATGGCGGTAAATGAACTGAGCAAACGGCGTGATCGTCTTGAGGAATTCCGGGTCAAAGCGCGCTTTGCCCTGGCGGACAGCTACGATCGGGCCAGCAAGGCCCGACTCCGTAAGAGAGACGGACAATGAGGACGCCGAATTCCGGAAAGAGAGGCCGAATTCGAAATTTTTTCGCAATACGAAGGGAAGCCCGGTGAACCAGAGGGTGGAAGCTTCAAGAGGATCATTTTTTTACCTCGGGAATAGAGATCCCCTCTTCCGCTTGGGCGGGACTGCGCACTCGCGCCGACGCGGGCTATTAGAGCCTGGCGCGAATAAGCGTGTTCCTCCCTCGGCGGGAGCCGGGGGATGCCTGGTCGCCGGATTGAGCGTGCTCGTGCTGCCGCTGCTTCTGAGCGCCTGTCAAACGACCCGCAAGGATACCATCGCCCAGTTGCGGAACAGGCAGATCGAGATCAAGGAAGAGAAGATCGAGGACGGACGCGAGAAAGCGGTGGAGAGTTACCGGCGCTTTCTGGATCAGACGCCGGATTCGGCTCTGAAGCCGGAAGCGATCCGTCGCCTGGCGGACCTGAAAGTCGAAACGGAATATGGCCTTCTTTCCGGCGATACGGGAACTGAGAAAAGGGCGGCCCAGGCACGCGTTCCCGCCGACACTCCTGCCGGGGCCGGGTACGGACCTGCCGAAGGAGCTGATGACCTGGAGCGTGTCGGCGCCCGTGAAGCCATCGAACTCTACAAGAAGCTGCTGAACGATTATCCAACATACGAACACAACGACCAGGTGCTGTATCAGATGTCCCGCGCTTACGAGGAGCAGGGCCGTGTCGAGGAGGCCATGCAGGTCATGGACCGGCTGGTGCGCGAATATCCGCGCTCCCCGTACATTGATGAAGTGCAGTTCCGGCGCGCTGAATATTTCTTCACCCGCAGGCGTTACCCGGACGCGGAAGAGGCCTACGACAGCATTGTGGCCAGGGGCGCCTCTTCATCCTATTTTCAGCTCGCCCTGTACAAGTCGGGCTGGGCCCTATACAAGCAGGAACGGTATGACAAGGCCTTGGAGCAATTCGTTGCCCTGCTGGATAACAAGGTGTCAACGGGGTACGACTTTGGTCAAACCGGTGATGAGGCGGAACGAAAGCGCATCGATGATACCTTCCGGGTCATCAGTCTGAGTTTCTCCAGCCTCGGGGGCTCCGGCTCCGTGGTTGAGTACTTCACCCGGCAGGGGAAGCGCAGTTACGAGGACGCCGTCTACAGCAACCTGGCGGAATTTTACTTCAACAAAAGACGCTATAGCGATGCTGCCGCAGCCTACGACACCTTTGTCAGCCGCAATCCCTTCCACAAGGCATCGCCGCAATTCCAGGCGCGGGTGATCGAGATCCATCTTGCCGGGAGGTTTCCCAGCCTGGCCATTGATGCGAAAAAGCAATTTGCCGAAAAGTTCGGATTAAAATCCGAATACTGGCAGCACTTCGAACCCAGCGCCCGTCCGGAAGTTCTGGTCTGGCTCAAAACGAACCTCGCGGATCTGGCCAGGCATTATCACGCGCTTTTCCAGAGCCCGAAGCAGATCAAGGAAAAAAAGACAAACTTCGAAGAAGCGGTGCACTGGTATCGGGAATTTATCGCTTCCTTTCCCCAGGACCCGGATGCGCCGGCCCTGAATTATGCGCTGGCGGATCTGCTCCTGGAGAACCGCTCCTTTGATCTTGCGGCGGTGGAATACGAGAAAACCGCCTACGAATACGCCCGCCACGAAAAGTCCTCGCAGGCCGGCTACGCGGCAATTTACGCCTGGCGGAAAGACTTCACCGGCGCCGCACCCGAGGCAAAGGATCAGGTGGCGAAGGAGGTCGTGCGCAGCTCGATCACGTTTGCCGACACCTATCCCGAGCATGAGAAGGCAGCAATCGTTCTGGGGGCGGCTGCGGACGACCTGTACGACATGCAATATTATGAACCGGCCGCGAACGTAGCACGCAGGCTCGTCGACAGATTCCCCAATGCCGATGCGGACCTCCTGCGCCAGGCCTGGCTGGTGATCGGCCTTTCCACCTACGAGCTGCGCCGCTACAGCGAAGCTGAAACCGCTTACGGGAACCTGCTGGAGCTGCTCCCTGCCGGAGACAAAAACCGCGATGCCCGGATCGATAACCTTGCGGCAGCCATTTACAAGCAGGGAGAACAGGCGAATGCCCGGGGAGACCATCAGGCGGCGGCCGAGCATTTCCTGCGCGTCGGGCGTCTGGCCCCGACGTCCAGGATCCGGGCGAACGCGGAGTACGATGCGGCTGCCGCGCTGATCCAGATCAGGGATTGGAAGACGGCTGCGAGTGTGCTGACGGGCTTCCGCGGCATGTTTCCCGGACATGCGCTGCAGCCCGAGGTGACCAGGAAGATCGCCTATGTGTACCAAGAGGATGGGCAGCTCTCCCTGGCTGCCGATGAATATGAACGCATAGAACGGGAATCCAAGGATGATGACGTAAGGCGTGAGGCTTTGCTGACCGAAGCAGAACTGCTTGAGAAAGCCGGGGACCAGGCGCGCACGATGGCCGTGTACCGGCGCTATGTGAATCAGTTCCCCGATCCGGTCGAACCCAACGTGGAAACACGCGATAAAATCGCTGAAGTTCTGAAGAAGAAAGACCGGGACGGCTACCTGGCCGAACTCAGGCAGATCGTGGCCATTGACGCGAGCGCGGGCAGCGGGCGCACGCCGAGGACCCGCGCCCTTGCCGCGAAAGCCGCATTGGTACTGGCCGGGTCGACCTTCGACCGGTTTGCCGAAGTCAAACTGATCGAACCGGTCGAGATCAACCTGAGCAAAAAAAAGGAGTTGATGAAGGCTGCGACCCAGCAGTTCAGCCAACTGCTCGATTATGAGGCCGGCGACGCCACCGCAGCGGCGGCCTTTTATCTGGCCGAGACCTATGCCGACTTCAGCAGGGACCTGAAAGATTCCGAACGGCCCGCGGGCCTGAACGCTTTGGAACGGGAAGAGTACGACCTGGCCATCGAGGAGCAGGCGTATCCCTTCGAAGAAAAGGCTATTGCAACGCATATGAGCAATCTCGAATTGATCTCCCGGGGTGTTTACAACGAGTGGGTCGACAGGAGTTTGGAGAAACTTGCCAGGCTCGTTCCCGCCCGTTACGATAAGCCGGAAGAGAAGAGTCCCGTTATCACTTCGTTGGACAGATACGCGTACGTGATCGAACATCCGGAGCAGTTCGCACCACAGACGCCCAGAAAGGCGGCGCAGGCCGGAGAAGCGAAGCGGGATGCGCAACCGGCTGCGGCTCAAGAATCCGCAAAGGCGGAAAAGCCTGCTCCGGGAGAAGACAGCAAGGACAACAAGGGTACCCCCTGAGTTGGGGGGGGAATAAAGCTTAGGAATATCTTGGCCGCCGAGGCCACAGAGAAAGGCCAAAAAGCTATTTTTGCTTTTGTATTCCTCCGTGTTCTCGGCGTCCTCTGTGGCTAAAAGCTTTTCCGGTTTATCCGGACCAGGTGTATAAGATAGGAGCCGGGCGGTGCAGGCCAGAAATGCAGGGCAGATACAGTGGTCGAACGTCAGAAGGCGGACCGGGTGGGTGGCACTGGTGATGGTGCTCGCGCTTTTTTCCGGGTGCGCCGTTAAAAACACAGGTCCCACCGTGGACCGGCTCAAAGACGGCCGGCAAGGGTTCGTTATCCAGGAACAACCGGTCGTCGATGCCGAATTGCGCGGCGAATTCGAGCGCGCCGTGGCCCTGATGAATGACGGAAACAATGCTGCGGCCATCGAACTTCTGACAAAGGTGATCGAGCGGTCACCAGGCAGCACGGCACCGCATATCAACATTGCAGAAGCGTACGTGCTGACCGGGAAGCCTGAGCTGGCAGAGCAGCACCTCAGAACGGCTTTGGGGCTGGTCCCCGGTCATCCGGTCGCGAGCAATGAATACGGTCTGTTGCTTCGCAAGGCAGGTCGTTTCAGCGAGGCACGGGAGGTCTATGAGAAAGCGATCGCTGCTTTCCCGGACTATCTTCCTGCCCGCAGAAATCTCGGGATCCTCTGCGATCTGTATCTGAATGACGCGCCATGCGCCCTCAAGCAATTCGAGATCTACAGCGAGGGGATGCCCGCGGACGGGCAGGTCAAAATCTGGATTGCCGAGCTGCGCATGCGGCCGGGCGTTAAATGAAGATAATGTCACTATTTCGACCACGGATGAGCACAGGTCTCGGCTGCGCCTCAACACACAGATTAAAATATTTATTATCTGAGTTTATCCGTGCGCGCTTCTCAGCCAGCACCCGGTGTTTATGAGTACACAGCGCGAATGCAGGGCACGCCTGTGGTGAATAAAGACTCTTGTTTTGGTTCGCTTTCCAGGTTAGGTGATGAAAGGAGAAAGTATGCATCGAAAACCACTGCTTTGGCTGTGTCTGCTTCTGGCGCTGCTCGGCACGGCCATGGCCAAGGATAAGGAATCACAGGTCAAGGCACCGGCCGCCAAAGAGCTTTCGGGCATGTCCATCGTGGGCAACGATGATGCGCCCAAATCCCTGTATATTGTGCCCTGGAAAACGTCTGAAATCGGTGCGGAGACAGGCTTGAACATGATGCTGACCGAAAGTGCTGTGCCGGTGGATCGAGAGGTCTTTATGCGGCAATTGGATCTTTTTGAGATCAGCACCAAGAAATAAGGATGTCACTTCGGGATTGACAATACGAACGTTCTTTCACGAGCGAAAACGGAGGAGCAAAACATGGGATTTTTCTCTGCAATAGTCAGGTTTTTCCAGATGGGCGGTTTCTTCATGTTCCCTATTCTACTCGTGCTTGCGGCCGGTCTTGCCATCGCGTACGAACGCTGGGTTCAATTAAACCGTGCCCGGGAGGCAAATAAAAAAACCTGGGACGTGCTGTATCCGGAGCTGGTCAAGGGAGAGTTCGATAAAGCCCGGGAACTGGCCAACAAGGACAAATCCAGCATGGCCCAGATGCTGGGGATGGGATTGGCGCGCCAGGGTGCGGTCAGGCGGCGGGAAGATATCGAAATCGCCATGGAAGAGAGCATGATGGAGATCATTCCCGAACTGGAAAAACGCACTCCCTACCTTGCATTGTTCTCGAACATCGCCACCCTCTTCGGACTGCTCGGCACCATCATGGGCCTCATCCAGGCCTTCGCCGCGGTTGCCACGGCGAGCCCCGCCGAGAAGGCCGCCCTGCTCGCGGCCAGCATTTCGGAGGCCATGAACTGCACTGCCTTCGGCCTGATGTCCGCGATCCCGCTGCTCCTGCTCCATGCCCGCCTGACAACGACCACGGGCCAGATCGTGAACAGCCTGGACATGGCATCGGTAAAGGCGCTCAATGCCATCTCCAATTTCAGCAAGTACCACCTTGACAGGAGCTGATGATGGCCAGACACTTTCACTATAAAAGGAGACGGGGGCAGGAACCACCCGCAACGGACATCATGCACGTCCTGAACCTGACGCCCATGATGGATATTCTTACCGTTCTGGTCGTCTTCCTGCTCGTCACGGCCGTCTTTATGAGCATCACGGTCATGGAATTGAGCATCCCGACGAGCGCCGACAGGCCTGCTGCAGGAAAGCCGAATATCGCCATCGAAGTGATCATCCGCAAAACCGGGCTGCAGATCTCCAACGGAACGACGGTGCAGGCGACGATCCCGAAAAAAGGCGATGTATACGATATCGAGGTGCTGTCCAAAATGCTCGTTCGCCTGAAGGAACAGTATCCCGAGAAGCAGGACGCGACGGTTCTGACGGAGCCGACGATCGAATACGACTACCTGATCCAGGTCATGGATGCGGTCCGCGTTGCCGAGGTGCGGTCGGAGGGAAACAAAGAGGCCAGAAAGATCGTCCTCTTCCCGAACATCTCCCTAGGAGACGCCCCATGAGAGACAACCGGCGGATGAAACGCATGGAGCGCACCAACAGAAAAGGGCAGATCACCGGTCTCGGTCTGAACCTTATACCCATGATGGATGTTCTAACCGTTCTGGTCTTCTTTCTGCTTTTTCACTCGTTCAACGGTGATATGCCGGAAGCAAGGATCAAACTGCCGGATTCCGTTGTGGAGACCAGGCCGCGGGAAACGGTGCACATCGTGGTCACCCCCGAACTTGTGCTGGTCCAGGGCGAAGCCGTGGTCAGCACTTCCAAGCTTCTCAATGACAGCAGAGAGACCGTTTATGAAGTAGCAGAGCGGTTGAAACAGCTGGAACCCTATCTTCCCATAACGGCCGCCGAAAACAAGGAACTCACGCTCCTTGCCGATAAAACGGTTCAGTTCAAGGTGCTCAAAAAAATAATGTCGACCTGCACGGCTTCTGGATACGGAAGGATCTCTCTCGCCGTTGTTCAGAAAGCCGCAATAAAAAATCTGATGGAGCTGCCGTGACTACATCCCTCTTAGCAGAGGAACTGGCCCGCCTTCGCGAGCAGATCGGGCACGTCCGCCGAAAACAGGAAGCGCTCACGGGCGAGCTGCGCCTGGTCGAGGCGGAGCTCGAGAGGCTTTCCGCTGACAGGCCGCGGTTCGATGCATTGCAGGACGTCTGCAGCGCCCTCGACAAGCTGAAGGAACTGAAAGCGGATGAACTCTTCTGGGAAGGCGTTGCGGAGGCCCGGCAGGCCGCCGGACACCGGGAACGCGTGAAGAGTCGGGTCGCCCGCTTCGAGGGGGAGATACGCGGAATTCTCGAAAAACAGGCATCCCTCAAGGATCAGATCAACCAATGCCTCGATGAACTCTCCCTCCTCGATGAAGAAGTACGAGATGCGTACGGCCGTGAAGCGCGGCGCGAGGAAGAGTATGTCATAGAGCGGGAGATCTCCCCCGTTCCTGATCGCGCGATGAGCATGCCATGGTCCGGAGAGTCTGAGAGCGAAAGGCACTTCCGCAAAGCCCTGCTTGTCGCCTTGTTGCTCGCTTTCTTTCTGGGCACGCTGATCCCCCTGTTGAAAATGCCGGTGCCCGTCCGGCCGGCCGTGGTTGTGGTCCCGGAGCGTCTGGTCTCGATGCTGAAAAAGGAGCCGCCCAGGCCCGAACCGCCCAAAGAAGAAAAAAAACCCGTGAAAGATCAGGAAGAAAAAGCGCCGAAAGAAGACCGGCCCGAACCAACCATCCAGGAAACACAGGCCGCGCGAAAAAAAGCAGAGGGTACAGGGCTCCTGGCCCTCAAGAATGACTTTAAAGATCTGATGGACGAGACTCCTGCTGCGCGGCTCGGCACCGGGGCGCGTCTTAGTAACCAGCCGGCCGCCGGGTCAGCCCAGGCCAGGACGTATCGATCACTCGTCGCCATGCCGTCAACGGGCGCCGGATCCAGCGGCGGTATCGGCAGTGCCGAAGTCAGCCGCACTATCGGCCACGATCATGGCGATCGAATCGGCGGTGTGGGCCTTGCACCGGTACAAAGTACGGTTGCCGTGCTGGAGGAAGAGGCGAGACCGGTCAGTTCCGGGCCCGGGCCGGCGCGAACCGACGAAGAGATCCAGATCGTCTTCGATAAATACAAGGCAACGCTCTATCGCATTTACAATGCTGAACTTCGCAAGAACCCCACCCTGCGCGGCAAGATCGTCCTGCGCATCACCATCGAGCCTGGCGGAGAGGTGTCACTCTGTACGGTGCAGTCGAATGACCTGGCGTCTCCGGACCTTGTGGACCAGATTGTGGCGCGAGTCAAGAAGTTCAACTTCGGACCGAAGGAGAAGGTTCCTCAGACCATCATTCTGTATCCCATTGATTTCCTGCCCGGTGGCTAGCGCATGAGGCTGGTGACGGGAGAGCGTGGCTGCGACAAGGCAATCCCGCGACTTGGCAATATGGCCGGATTCATCCGGAGAGGCCTTATCTCGATCCAGAAGTGTGGGTCAGCTATGGGGGTACATCACGGTAACGCAGAAAATCAATCGCGAAACTTGAGGCTTTGGACAAACTATTTCATTCCCGCCGCCTCCACCATTTTAACCTCCAGTATCAGTAATATTTTGATGATACAGTATATCAAATCAAACAAATGGAGCTAGACACGATAACTCGATGTTGTCACTTACCCATAGGATTTGAAGCGTGCGATACCATAGATTGTTGGTGAGGTCGGCGACACGGTGCGTCTTGGCAACAAATACGGACGGTAACTTAAAGTGTTTCAAAAATGGAACTGCAATAATACTATTGCGTGCAAAGCGGCACAGGTGAAGCGACAGAAGTTACACACACGCTTCATTTCATCTCTTTCGCACGATTGATAAGGCGTTCCAGAATTGCCCTTGTGAGACCTGGCCCTTCTGATGTCCGGAATATCGCTTGGGCATGAGCAGAGCCCCTTACGATAAGCACATCATTTTGCGTGCCAGGAGAGTCCTTTGCCATTTGCCGCGCTGCTCCAGCCATGCCTTCTCCTTCGCTTGCCACAAAAAGCTTGGGCGCCGTTCCGCAACCGCTTACGTCTCCGGCGCCGGACAGAAGGATCAACTGGTCCCACTGCTGCGGAGATCGTGCCATCGCCGACAGGGCCGTGCTTCCGCCGGCGCTCGCGCCAATCAGCCCGGTTGCCTTCAATCCGTATCTCTCCCGAAGAAAGGAGTGCGCCGCAAGGATATCGTCAGGCTCCACCTCTTCAAGAGCCAACGCCACGATACCGTTCTTTGCGATATCAATTGCCAACGGGGTCCAACTCGCAGCGTCATAGATTGCTCCATGAGAAAGGATGACTCCATAAGAGCCTTTTCCCCAAAGCAGGCCATGCACCGTTCTGCCATGAAACGTGAATTGCACTGCAACAGGATTATCATCCTGTGCGGCTTGCGCTGATAGTGCAAATACCGATGACATGGCTATGAGAAATAAGGTCGTCATGATTCTTGTTTTCACTCTATCCGCCTTGATAGTTGGTTCGCTTGAGACTTACGATAGCATGGTCTTCGCTTTAACCTTCAAATGCCATAGAAACTCGACTTTCGGCGGTCTTTGCCAGACCTTCTGTCAGTTCCACTTCTCCTCTCTGGCCCTCGATAATTGGGATCATTGATTTTTCTTCGATCCTCAGTAGATCTTCGTTCCATCCAAAACCTCGCCTTAGTCTAATCGTTCTTAAGTAACCACGCGCAGCAGCCCAGGATGCAGGGTCATGCCTGAATGTTAAATAGAATATTGCCCGACATCAACACAGCGCAGATTGACAGACTTGACCAGAAAGGAGAACAAACATCGCTTGATCGTCAAGAACTCAAGCCTTTCCGTTCAAGGATACCATGGCGGTATCATCATCCCGGAACACCTCTATATATTTAATGAGACCGGTCATCTTGAAAATATCACGGTGGAGCTTGCTTACCTCGGTGAAGCAAACTCGACAACGGCATTCCGATGTCTTCTGTAGAACACTCACCAGGATCGAGATCCCGACGGAGTTGATGACTTCGACGCTTGAAAAGTTTATAATGAACTTCTTAAAGCCTCTGTCAAGAAACCGTTCGCTGACCTTTTCGATCCGATGTGCTCCCAGGTCGGCAAGGTACCCTTTCGGCGTCATGATGGCTACATCCCGCTCTGCTTTTGATGATAAAGAGAACTTGACCACGAAATACTATCTCCCTCTTGAACACTTTCCGTTACAGCCGGTCGGCGAACGTACGCATGCCGAGCGAATACCGAAACGCGAATAACCAGGGCGACGTGCCGTCTCCTCAGGATGCTACCTTCACTTTATTTCTTCCGCCTTTTTTTGCTTCATACAAAGCAGCATCGGCAGCCTCAATAAGTTGCTCTATCGTACTGATCGTCGCATGCGGGACATCTGCAATGCCGATACTGATAGTAATTTTTATATCGCCAACGCTCGGGAACGCATAGGATGACATGGCTTTCCGGATCCTTTCCCCGACTACCAGCGCTTTTTCTTTCGATGTATTGGGGCTCAATATGGCAAACTCCTCGCCGCCCCAGCGCGCGACCGTATCACTCTCCCGCATATTGTCTTGAATGATTTTAACCGTATCACGAAGAACGTGATCGCCGGCTATATGCCCGCACTTGTCATTCACTTTCTTAAAATGGTCGATATCAAGCATTAAACAGCTCAGAGGAAATTGGTATCTCATCGCTCGTTTGAACTCACTGGCGAGAACAGTCTCAAAGCGTCTTCTGTTATAAAGACCCGTCAGGGGGTCCACGTGCGCAAGTGTCTTAACGCGCGACAGCATCTCTTCAAGACGGCGCGTCTTCTGCTTCAGATTGTCCCACTCGGTCTTCGTCCTCAGCCGTGCACAGATCAAGGCACTTAATTCCTCGTGATTGTAGGGTTTCGGGATATAGTCATCGGCACCGGCCGTTAGACCCATAATCTTGTCCGAAGGAGAACTCTTATTGGTCAACATGATGATCGGAATGCCGCTCGTATCCCGATTCCGTTTGAGACTGCGACAGACCTGCGTGTCATCCGTGTCAGACGATGGACGATCAAGGAGGATCACATCGGGATTGTCTCTCTTCACGACACTCATCACCGATGATCCCTCTGCTAACAGGAGAACCTCATGACCGTTGCTCTCGAGAAAATCTTTCATGATGCTTGCCTGCGTGAGATCGTCCTCAGCGAGAAGTATTTTTGTCTTGCCCATAGATCGTTCCGGCAGGTCCTCACATTTCATACGTACTTCCTCCTTGCACCGGGATTAATGATGCCTTCCGGGAACTTGTTGATCACGTTGAGTTTCCATGGTACTTTGCCCGCTTGCGATCCCAGCAACAACATCCCTCATATCCCTACCCCTGCCGCATGAATCAGGGGATACCCCCACCCGTCAGCCATTGGTAAAGGATTCCGCCGTCCTCGACTGCGTGGCTGATGCGATGACCCAGTTCCGCTCCTGCCTGATTCACTTACTTTTTATATCAACTGCAACACTCGCTGCATCCTCGACAATACCCTTCTGAATCGTGAGCAATAACTCCCAAGCCCCTCCCATCGAATAGTATATGTCATCTACTTCATATACACCCTTCCCTTTCTCCTTTACCTGTGTTTCTTGCGGAGAACCATGGCCGTGAATTGACATCCAGGGCACCACTCTGACCGTAGCACCTTCCACGGCCGCTCCGGACCCGGCATCCTTGACGGTTAGTATGATCCTGTTTGAACCCACGACAGGCTCGGCTGGCTCGGTTTGCATCGCGAAAATAAAGGCCCCTTTCTTGGTCCGATGATCTGTGCCTGCGGCAAAAGTTAATCCCGAAATGGCCAGCACTAAGATCGTCACGATAAGCAGCAATCTCCTCATCATATGTTCCTCCTAACACCCGTTAAGGTTCAATTCGAGGATTCAAGGGTGGATATTCTGGGCTGAGCAGGCCGTGGAATACGGAACCGACTAAATAAGCACCACGGCTAATTTCAAGTCCGCACCGAAACTGTGCCAGACATCCCCGACCTTCTATTTCATGAGTTTCTGATATTTGCCGGGATATTGCCTCACGAAATTATCGAATGCGACTGGCCCCATGAATTGTCTTGCCAATTCCAGCTTGTCCTCACCGTTATCCCAGTCACCGTCCATGATCGCAATTATCTTTACTATGAGACCCACGGGATTCTCCAGTCCCGCCGTATTTCCATTTTTCGTTGAATTTTGGACAACGGTATCGATTTCTTTCACGTAGTATTCCGCTGGTTGACGAATAATCACATGGTCTTGTCCAGCAGCAGCAATATATTCCCGCACCAGTTTAATTTTGTACATGCCATCTTTATCAATCCAATCTCGCAGACTGAAATCCGTGCCCCCGCCTGCTTCTGGCGATGAACCTGCAGCGAGCAGAAATATCGATAAAATTAGCATCTTGAAGAATCCTGACCGCAATTTCATCGTGAGCCATGCCTCCGTTTCGCGCATAAGGATTTTGTGAATCCGCATTTCAAATGATGCATTGATAACCGAGCAATCATCCTTTTTGCGTTTAGAATAAGTATAATGGAATTGTTCTCGGAGTTAAAGCAGAAAGAAAAGAAATTAGAGGGTATTATTCAAAAATTCCAATTTACTGCAACATATTGTTCCTACGGAGGCTGTCCCTGGCTCTGCCTCATCAAAACGATACACGATCATTCGAATGGTAAGGACAGGAGCGACGTCATTACCTGCGAGCATGTGGACCTGTGCCGCCAGCAGAAAATGAAGATGAACGAGCTTCAGCAGAGCTCCGGGGGGGCACAATCTCAGGAACTCTTCGGTTTTATCTGGCTTACCGACGAGACCGGAAGCGATAGCCACTGCATCGAGCCTTTGAGGTGTACTTCGACATCTGAGACTTCGATCAATACACCGGTATAGAGCACCCCGTTGGCGATCACTTCCACTTCTTTTCCAATCATGCTTTGCAGTTCAGGCATAGTTCCTCCTTCAGAAAGATTAACCCAGAAACTTGACGTTCTTTGCGAGCTTTGCGACTTTGAGAGAAAACCTTTCGACTCATCGGGTTGAGAGCCTAAATTTCCAGCCTTCCCCAGGTCTCCTTCCGGTACCGCCACAGCAAGAGCGACATACGGACGAGCCAGTCCACGATCATGACCGACCAGACGAGGCGGATCCCCGCGTGGAACACGGCCGCGCACAGTGCCGCTACGGGCAGCCGTACCAGCCACATCCCCGCGATGGTCGCAAACATGATGAAGCCCGTGTCCCCGGCTCCCCGAAGCGACCCCCCCACGACCATGGTGATGGCCAGCGGGATCTGGGCAAAGGCCACGATCTTCATGTAGAGAATACCATACTTGATCACTTCCTGGTCCCTGGTAAAGGCATGCAGGAGAGCGTAGGGAAAGAAAAAGAAAACAAGCCCCATCCCCGCCATGACGATCACGGCCAGCCGGTTGGCCTCGTAAGCAGAGATGCGCGCGTGCTCCGGTTTTCCGGCGCCCAGGTTCTGGCCCACCATGGTAGCCGCCGCAACAGCGATGCCGTAGCCGGGCATGAATGAGAATGCCTCGATGGCGAGGCCCACCTGATGCGCGGCGTACACTGTTGTTCCGTAAAGCAGGATCACCTTCGCGAACACGAGGGAGCCCGTATTCTGGAACAGCCGGTCTATGAAGATCGGATAGCCCAGCTTGTACATCATGGCGGTGTACTTCATCTCAAAGGATTTTCGGATGACGATATATTTCCTCCGAAGCGAACGCGCGAACAGGAACGCGGCGCCCGCGCATTCCGAGATGGAAATCGCGATGGCCGCGCCCTTTACGCCCAGCCTGGGGAAGCCGAGATAGCCGTAGATGAGGGGGTAGGCAACGAGCACGTGCAGAATATTGACGATCAGGGTGGCGTACAGCGGGGTCTTGGTATCGCCGGTGCCCTGCATGATGCCGGACAGAACGTTGACGGCGATCGTAAAGAAGATGAAGCCGAACAAGATATGCGTGTATCCTGCCAGGATATCCTGCACTTCACCTGACGCTCCGAGAAGCGCGGCAACGGATGGCCCGAAGAAAAGGCCAAAGGCCGTGATGAAAGCGGCTACAGCGACGGCAATGAGCATAGCCTGATAGGCGGCCGTTGCGGCATCCGCCCGCCGTCCGGCGCCCCAGAGCTGGGACACGAGAACCGTTGCGCCCACGTTGATGCCCCAGGACGCGCTCATGACCACGAAGACCAGGACCTGGGCAATGCCGACAGCCGCGATGGATGAAGCACCCAGGCCGCCGACCAGGAAGATGTCCACGATGCCCACGGCCCGCTGGAGCAGGCTGGAGAGGACCACGGGAATGGCAAGGGAGAATACCTGTTGGCGGATGTTTGGCTGCATGGTCCGGTATTTCAGAGAGGAAAGAATTTAACCGCGAAGTCGCGAAGGACGCGAAGGAAGTCAGGCGGCCGGGTACCGAAACTCTCCAGTGCCGCCTCTGTAACGGTGCTCTTGATCCGGGGCTCCTGCTGCGCATAAACGCCCGCGAACAAATCCGATCAGCATATCCTCGGCAATTGCTCGCCCTGGAGCATGTCGATGATACGGTTCCCGCCGACAGAGGTCTCGAGCAGCACCATGCCCGCGGGCGATTCTGCAACCTCGCCGATGATCACGGCATGCCTGCCGTGCTCGTGCCCCTTCATGGCCCTGAGGATCCCCTCCGCGGCGCCATTATCTACCACGGCGATCAGGAGACCTTCGTTGGCCACAAAGAGCGGGTCGAGTCCCAGCAGGCTGCAAGCGCCCTTCACGCCCGGCGGAATGGGCAGGTCTGTTTCCCGGATGCGGATGCACAGCTTGGACTCAAGAGCGGCTTCCTTGAGCGTCGTTGCCAGGCCGCCCCGGGTCGGGTCGCGCATGAAATGGACCTTCTCGGAGGCCTCGTACATGCTCCTCACCAGGCCGTTCAGGGCGCGCGTATCGCTCACGATCGGAGGATCAAAGGTCAGGCTGTTCCGTTCGGCAATGACCGAGACTCCGTGGCTACCGATCTCGCCGCTGATGATCACAGCGTCCCCTTTCCCGATGCGCGAGGGGGAAATATCCCGCCCGTCACGGAGTATGCCGATGCCCGAGGTATTGATGAAGATGCCGTCGGCCTTGCCCCTGTTCACGACCTTGGTGTCGCCAGCCACGATCCTGACACCCGCCTTTGACGCCGCAGCCGCCATGGATGCGATGATCTTCTGGAGATCGGCCACGGGAAAGCCTTCTTCGATCACAAAGCCCGTGGTCAGATACAGCGGTTCCGCGCCTGAGACAGCCAGGTCATTGACCGTGCCGTTCACTGCAAGCTCTCCGATGTTGCCGCCGGGAAAGAAGAGCGGCGTGACCACATAGGAGTCCGTAGTGTAGGCAAGCCTCCCCTTCGGAACGCTGACAATGGCCGAATCGCCTGCCCCCTCGACGCCGAAGGCGGGGCTGATATGCTTCCGGATCAGCTCGTGCATGAGCTTGCCGCCGCTGCCGTGACCTAACAGGATCCTGTCCATGAAGAAGCCCCGCTAAACATAAAATAAGTTTCGCGCAAAGCCGCAAAGAAAGGCATGATCGCGAATATGAAACCTTGGCCCTTTGCGTCTTTGCGCGAGATGCCTGTAGTGCTCTTGATGTATCATTCAATACTTTCCGTATTTGTAATATGCCGCGCAGCTGCCCTCGGTGCTCACCATGCACGGGCCCACGGGCGCGTCCGGCGTGCAACCCGTCCCGAAGAGCGGACACTCGGTCGGGATCTTGACCCCCCGGAGAATGTCGCCGCAGGAGCAGAGCTCGGGCTCGGTCGCGGTAGACGCGGGCGGATTGAATTTTCTGTTCGCGTCGAATGACGCGTATTCATCGCGCAGCTTGAGCCCGCTTTTCGGCAGGACGCCGATTCCCCGCCAGTAGGCGTCGGCCGGTTCGAAATATTTTTCGAGCAGCGCAACGGCCCGCGGGTTCCCCTCGTCGCGGACCGCGGTCCGGTACTGGATCTCCACGCTCGCGCGCTTTTGTGCGATCTGCCGAACGATCATCAGGATGCCTTCGATGATCTCCCTGGCCTCGAATCCCGTGATCACCGACGGTTTCCGGTACTCCCTGGCCACGAAGTCATAGGGTTTTCTGCCGATGATCGTGCTGACATGTCCCGGGAGGATGAACCCGTCGACCTGTACGTCCGGGGAATCGAGGAGCGCCCTGAGGGCCGGCGGAACGAGCTTGTGGGAAACGAAGACGCTGAAGTTCCTCGTGCCCATCTGTTCGGCATGGGCGATCGTGCCCGCGATGAGCGGTGACGTGGTCTCGAACCCGGTCGCGAAGAAGACGACCTCGCGGTCCTTCTCCAGCTGCGCGAGCTGGAGCGCGTCCATGGGGGAATAGAGCACGCGGATATCCGCGCCCGTGGACCGCGCTTCGAGCATGGACTCGGTCCCGCCCGGAACGCGCATCATGTCACCGAAGGTCGCTACGATCACGCCGGGGTTCCTGGCGATCGCAATGGCGGCGTCGACGTCATGGACCGAGGTCACGCAGACGGGGCACCCCGGACCGCTCAGCAGGGTGATCTCCTTCGGGATGACATCGCGGATCCCGTGCCTGAAGATCTCGACCGTGTGCGTCCCGCAGACCTCCATCAGTTTCAGGTCCCTGCCGATGCCCCTGGCCAGCAGGTGGAGTTCATCAAGCATTATTTTCATACTTACGCTCCCGGCTCGGTCCGCGGCCCGCCCTCGAAGGTCCTTCCCGGGGGCGGGCCTGCCTTTTTCAGTCTTTCTCTCACCAGGTAGGCCTGCCCCAATGAGATGCCGCCGTCGTTGCAGGGCACCTTCCGGTTGGTGTACACGTTCATTCCTCCGGCGGACAGGGCCTTCACTGTCCTGTTGAGGAGATAAAGGTTCTGGAAAGTACCGCCGCTCAGTGCCGCGGACCTGATCCCGTATCGTTCGCTGAGGTCAAGGACCATCCTCCTGACGACCGAGGCTAGGGTGTTATGGAACCGCGTGGAAATGACTTCCCGGGCAAGGGCATGTCCCATATCGGTAATCATGCAGGCTATCGACGGGCCAAAATTTACGACAGTATACCCGTTTTCAGCATCCAACTCAACGGGATACTCCTCTTCGATGCCCTCCCGCGTAAGGGCCTCAAGAGCCATTGCGGCCTCGCCTTCAAAGGTGTTCCGATCGCACACGCCCAGGATAGCGGACGCCGCGTCAAACAGCCTCCCCGCCCCCGAAGCGAGCGGCGCGAGTTCCGCGGTGGCAGCCACTTTCATGACCTGGCTGACGCGGTCCTCACCGTATCGTTCCATGAATCCGATGCGTTCAAGCACGTCCCCGGCCTTCTCACCCGACGCCTGGATGACCAGGCTTATTGCCGTTCTCCATGGCTCCCGGATGGCCGATTCGCCGCCGGGCAGCGGAATATACTTGAACTGCCCTGCCCGCTCGAAACCGTCCAGATGGGCAACGAGGAACTCCCCGCCCCATAGATTGCCGTCCGTGCCGTATCCTGTTCCATCAAAAGCCACGCCGATGACCTTGCCCGTAAGACCGTGCTCAGCCATAACGGAGCCGATATGCGCGTAATGGTGCTGGATACCGTAGAGCCTAGCCTCCTGCTCCCTAGCCCACCTGGTCGAAAGATACCCCGGATGCAGGTCATGGGCTATGATCGCCGGCTCGGACCGGTACACTGTCTTGATGTTCGCCAGGCTTTCTTCGAAGAACTTCAGCGTCTCGTAATTTTCCATGTCGCCGATGTGCTGGCCCGGGATTGCAAACCTTCCCTTCGTGATCGTGAAGGTGTTCTTGAGGTCCGCACCGCAGCCCAGGACATCTGGCCCCTCATCAGGGAGCTCGATCGGGTCGGGAGCGTATCCGCGGGAACGGCGGAGAAAGGAAAGCTCGGAGTTCTGAGATGGACGTTCGGAATTTACTTGATCCCGCACTCTGACGACCGAGTCATCCACCCGCATGAAGATGTCCCGGTCATGCAGAAGAAAGCCGTCAGCGATATCGGACAGTTTCTGCAGGGCTTCGTCATTGTCACGGACAATCGGCTCTTCGGAAAGGTTGCCGCTCGTCATGACGAGGGCTTGGAAATGGGGCATGGTCACTTCACTTCCCGAAGCGCCGAGCGGATGAAAAAAGAGGAGATAGTGCAGCGGCGTATAGGGAAGCATAACGCCGATGAAGCGGTTGTTTGGAGATACGGCTTCCGGGAGACCGTGACCGGCCTTTTTCGCCAGGAGAACGACCGGTCGGCGGTTCGACCGAAGCATGTCCTTTTCCCGTTCGGATATGATGCTGAATTGCGCGGCGGCATCCACCGATGCCGTCATGACGGCAAAAGGCTTATTGCTTTTTCGTTTTCTCTCGCGAAGACGCTTGACCGCCTCGTCATTGCGCGCGTCGCAGGCAATATGAAATCCGCCGAGGCCCTTCACGGCCACGATCCCGCCTTGCCTTAATATGGCAACCGCCTCTTCAATCGCGTGCCTGCCTTCGAGACCGGACTCAGAACTCCGGGGTCTGAATTCAACCCGCGGTCCGCATGCCGGACACGCGTTCGGCTGGGCGTGAAATCTCCTGTCCCGCGGGTTTTCATATTCCTGCCGGCATTCGGGACACATGGCAAACGGCGCCATGGTCGTGTTCGGCCTGTCATAGGGCACGGAACGGGTGATGGAGTAACGGGGGCCGCAGTTCGTGCAGTTGATGAAGGGGTAGAGGTACCTGCGGTCAACCGGAGAGAGGAGCTCCTTCAGGCAGTCGTCGCACACCGATACATCGGGGGACACCAGCGTAAACGGCAGATTTGCCTTCCCGTCGATGCTCTCGCGGATGCCGAAGTCGGGATAGCCATGAGGGGGCAGGTTGGTGACAACGACATCGGTGATCCGGGACAGCGGCGGTGCTTCGGGGGTGAGACGGCCGAGGAACTCGGGAACGCGGGCGCCTTCAACGTCGATGATCACGCCTTCGCTCGTGTTGGTCACATAGCCTTTGAGCTGCAGGGCTTCGGCAAGGGTGAAGACATAAGGCCTGAAGCCGACTCCCTGGACGACCCCTTTGACTATGATATGAGCCCGTTCAGCCATTGCGCCCATGCGTCGATCCCGGCGCCCGTTGCGCAGGAGACCTCGAAGATCTTCAGCTGTGGATTGAGGGCCAGGGAATCGTTCCGGACCTTGTTGATGTCCGTGTTCATATACGGGAGGAGGTCGATCTTGTTCAGGACCAGCGCCGAGGACTCGCGGAACATGAGCGGATACTTGAGCGGCTTGTCATGACCCTCGGCGACGGAGAGGACCATCATTTTCCTGTCCTCACCGACCCTGAATTCCGCTGGACAGACGAGGTTCCCGACATTCTCGATGATCAGGAGGTCAAGTTCCTTGAGCGGCAGCTCGTCCAGGACCTCGTTGATCATGTTCGCGTCGAGATGGCATGCGCCACCCGTGTTGATCTGGACCACGGGGATGCCGTGCGCCCCGATACGCTCCGCGTCGTCGCTGCCCACGATGTCGCCCTCAATGACGCCGATCCTGAGATGTGGCTTGAGCGCACCGATCGTCCGCTCCAGAAGCGTTGTTTTGCCCGCTCCCGGGGCGCCCATGAGGTTCACAACATACACTCCGGCTTCCTGGAACCGCTTCCGGTTCTCTTCGGCGATACGGTCGTTGGCTTCAAGGATACGCGTGACGACTTTGACCTTCATGAGTGAACTTCCCCTTTTATGAATGATTGCCGAACCGGGACGGGTGTGTCAAACGGAATTCCGGGATGCTTCTCTGCGGCAGCTGCTTCACCTGCGGATAAACCCTTCCGTCAGGTGATCTCCATGTCCACGATCTCCATCTCACGGCCGTTCGTGATCTCGAAGGACCTTGAGCCGCAGTGCGGACAGGCGAAGACATATTGCACGTCGGGCACGGAGAATGGCTTCTTGCAGTCGTTGCAGGCTCCGCCGACGGGAACGTGTTCGATCGCCAGGCTCGCCTGTTCGGCCACGGTCGTGGCTTTGGCGGCATCGAACGCGAACTGAAGCGCGTCGGGAAGGACTCCCGCCGCCTTCCCGATGCGGAGTCTGACCGAATCGACCCTTTGGCCGCCGGCCTCGGAGCATTTCGCAACGATAATGTCCAAGATACTGAGAGCGAGAGCGGTTTCGTGCATGGCTTTTCCCGATTCGACGACGTCACGGTCGACTTTTTGGATTGCAAAACCGGCGTGCACGAGGACGTAGTCGCCCACCGTGGTTTTTTCGGGCATGAGCATCAGGCTCACCTTCTTCCTGGCCCCGAACACGTCGATCACAGCGAAGAGATCGTCTATGCTTACGATCTTAGAGGGGATTGCAAGACACATGGATATATCCGTTTCAGACGGAGATTCGATGACACCTGCTATTTATCGCACATCCGGCCCGCCCTGTCAAGGTCCGATGTTGCTCCGAGCGCCCCCATCCGTTTCAGTTCCTCCAGCACCAGTTCCCTGGCCCGGGGGAGGACCGCCTTCAGCTCTTCGCTCAGTTCCAGGGACCACGACGAAACATCCTTGGGCTGCACCCCGATGATCACCGTCTTCGGCTTGCCTCCCGTCAGTTCCGCCATGGTGAGCACATCGGTGAGGCTGATCTGGTGGAGGGAATATTTCTGTTCCGACGCAAAAGTGATGTCGTCCGGCGAGAACCGGAACAGCGAGCCGGGTGTATCTCCCGCCTGGACCACGTCGATGACGATCAGGCGGTCGATCTCCCTGAAAAGCGGGATCAGCTGATGGCTCACCGTCCCCGCCTCGAGCAGGGTTACGTTTTCCGGGAAAGCGGTTTCTTTGAGGGAATTGACGAGGTGGACACCGAAACCATCATCCGTAAGCAGGAGGTTGCCGACGCCGAGGATGAGAACTTTTTGGGGAGGCGCCGAGGCGCCTCCCCTGAGCTTTGAATCAGAATTCATCGTTAATGTTTTTTGAGCTTATAGCCGGTAAAGATCGAGCTGAAGGTCTTGTCCTTGTTGATCATGCTGATCGTGACGGCGAGGTACATGTGGATCAGCACAAAGATGATGAAATACCACATGAAGAGCGTGTGCCAGATCCGCGTGTACGATTCGCCGCCGAGCAGGTTGTTCACCCACTGGAAGCTTCCCGGGGCCTTGAAGACGCCGAAGATATTCCCGTGGTAGAGCGCGCCGCCGGTCAGGAAGGTCAGGACGATGACCACGCCGGTGAAGAGATACGCCAGGGCCTGGAGCGGGTTGTACTTGCGATAATCCTTGTGGGTACCCTTGATGAACAAGTAGTAGCCAGCGACATCGGGCACGTTCTTCAGGTTCTGGATGATGCTGAAGTCCCGCCAGTCGGCATCGAACGTCGACTTGAACGCCATGTAGATGCGGATCACCAGGCCCAGGATCAGCACATAGGCCGAGATGAAATGGAAGAACCTCATCGAGGCCATGATGGTACTCTCCGGCCCGCCGGCGATGAACGGCCAGTGAATATAGAGGCCGGTGAACACCAGGACCGCGATCGCGATGACCCTGATCCAGTGGTCGAGGATATAACCGATGCTCCATTCTTTTATCATTTTTTCCGTCATCATGTCCTCCTCACGAGACCTTGAAGTCCATGATCCGGTTCGACTCCGGATGGATCACATGGACGGTGCAGGCCAGGCACGGGTCGAAGGAATGGACCACCCGCAGGATCTCGAGCGGCTTTTCCGAGTTCGCGACCTGCGTTCCGATGAGCGCCTCTTCGATCGGACCGCGCACCCCGTTGTCGTCACGGGGGCATACGTTCCATGTCGTGGGCACCACGCACTGGTAGTTCTTGATCTTATGGCCGTCAACGTCGATCCAGTGGCCCAGGGCGCCGCGCGGGGCCTCCCAGAGACCGATGCCCTTTGCCTTATCCGGGATCTTGTAGTCCACATAGACCGCGGTGTTGCCGTTCTTGATGTTCGTGATCAGATCGATGCCCCACTGATACATGGAGTCGGCGACCATTTTGCATTCGAGTGCACGCGCCGCGATCCTGCCGATGATCCCGAAGAGCACTTGCGGCTGCCCGGGATGACCGATCTTTGCGAGCGTATCATCGATCAACTTCTTGGCGGTCGGCTGGCCTGAAGCATAGGCCACGACCATGCGGGCGAGGGCTCCCACTTCCATGGGCTTGCCCTGGAGCCGTGGAGCCTTTGCCCAGGTGTACTTCTTGCTCGGATCATAGCCGCTAAATTCCGGATCCGTCTCGCCTACGGCAGGGTTGAGCGGCTTCGAGCCCTTGTACCAGCTGTGCGCCGTGTGTTCCATCACGTCCTCGGGCTTGGCATCATGCACTTTCGGGAAGTCGGCCGCGAAGATCGCGCCCCTGGGCAGCAGCCGCTTCTTAGGATCGAAGGAAGCATCCTCGAACACGCCCCAGGACAGGAAGTTGGCAGGACCCTTGCCCACGCCGGCGGCGCCAAGGTAGTACGGAGCGATGGCGAGGAGATCACCGAGGAACACGTTGTCGATCCAGTCCTGCAGCTCTTTCACGCGGAAGAGGTAGTTCTTGAGGTCGTCCACGGTCGGGACATGGGTCACGCCGCCCGGAGGGCTCGTCATGGTCATCGGCATCCTTCCGCCGAAGATCGCGCTCACCTGGGACGCCTTGGCCTGCATTTCAAGCGCCTCGAGATAATGGGCGACCGCGATGAGATTGACGTCCGGCGGCAGCTTGTATGCTGGATGGCCCCAGTAGGCGTTCGCGAAGGGGCCAAGCTGGCCCGACTCGACGAAGGATTTAAGCTTGGCCTGTACCTTCTTGAGCGATGCCTCCTTGGGCTGGGCCTTGAGCGCCGCGGTCACATCGACATAATCGAGCGCGTTCAGGTGGTAGAACCAGAGGATGTGGGAATGCACGAACTGTGCGCCTTCGATGATGTTCCTGATAATGCGGCCGTTGTCCGGAATCTTCAGCTTGAACGCGTCGTCCATGCTCATGGACGATGCGTGGCCATGGGACGTGGGACAGACGCCGCAGATGCGCTGCGTAATATGCCAGGCGTCCCTCGGATCCCTGCCCTGCAGGATGATCTCGAACCCGCGAAACAGCGTTCCCGTCGTCCATGCATCCTTGACCTTGCCGCCCTCCACCTCGACATCGATCCTCAGATGTCCTTCGATTCTTGTAAACGGGTCTATGGTGATCCTGGCCATTATTTTTTACCTCCGTCGTTTTCTTTGGTCCTGCCCGAAGCAGCGGTCGCTACCGCATGAATCGCGACACCCGCAGCCGTTGCCACTGCCGCCACCGTTCCGATGGTATCGGCGCCAGCCTCGACACCACCCAGACCCGGGATCTTGACGCCCGGAAGTTTTTCATAGAAGCCCGCGAACTTGTCGGTCCAGCCGGGTTCCGCGCAGCCGATGCACGGGCCGCCGGCCTTGATGCACCAGCTTGTTCTGTTGTTGTACTGGATCTTCGGGCATGCCGAATAGGTCATCGGCCCCTTGCAGCCCATCTTGTACAGGCAGTAGTTCATGGCCTCTTCCTGGGTACCGAACTTCTCGACGAACCTGCCGGCATCGAAGTGTGCCCTTCGTTCGCAATTGTCATGGATGGTCTGCCCGTAGAACATCTTCGGTCTGCCGTATTGATCCAGGTCGGGGATCTTGCCGAGGAGCAGGAAGTTGACGACAACGCCGACAAGGTATTCCGGATTCACCGGGCAAAGGTCAAGGTTGACCAGGGGTTTGTTGATGTTCACCCGTGCCATTGCCTCTTTCACGCCGATGATCTGGGAAGGATTCGGCTTGGCCGCAGGCACACCGCCGGTCGTTGCGCAGCTGCCGATTGCCAGGATCGCGATTGCGGGAGCGGCATTCTCCTTGAAGACCTGGAGCATTTCCTTGTTCCCGATCATGCCGTGGCCCTTCTTGGTCGGGATGCCGCCTTCAACGATCAGGATGTAGCCGCCGGCCTTCTGGGACTTTTCAAGGATCTCGTCGGTCTGCTTGCCGGCAGCGGCCATGATGGTCTCGTTGTAATCAACGCTCAGGATATCGAGAATGACTTCGGCGGGGCTTGGGTACGTCGCTTTGATGAATGCTTCTGTGCATCCGGAATCGGACGCGAAGTTAAGCCAGATGACGGGTTGTTTCTTGGTTGCTTTTTCCAGGGCCGCCGCGATCTTGGGTCCCTGCAATTCCGTGAGGCCGATCAGGGCTGCCGTTGCACCGCAGTACTTCAGAAAATCTCTTCGATCGATACCGCGAAATTCCAATGCATCGAGAAACTGTTTGCTTACTTCATCTTGCTTTCCCATAGGCACCATCCTCCCTATAAAAGTTAACCACAAAAAGCATTCAAACGGATGTAATGCAATTGCTAGAAACCTAGAAACAAAGAGGTAGGACTGAGAAGACTTGATTATCAACCGGCGCTACTAATGGTGACAAAATTATCATAGAAACCGCTATTTGTCAAACTTATAATTCTATAAAATATATTAACCAAGGTTGCAAATTTAATTAACTTTGTACTTTGAGATGAGTCCGACACGGCATGTCGAGGCCCGCTGAATAGCGGGCTCACGGGGGATAAAATGTATGGAAGCATTATAGCATAGAATTGTACATGGTGACTCCAATCCCCCCTAAGAAGCATATTATTTTATTGGCCGGTACGTGCCCCTCACCCGCGGCATTGCCAGTGCCGGTAAAAGAGCCTTTCTCCTTGAAATACGGTTCCTTTTATACTATGATTATCCCATGGAAGAGCGGATCGGATCTGTGATCAAGTTTTTCGACAAGACCTCCATCGCCGCCGTCAAACTGGACTTCGGCGATCTCTCCGTGGGCGACACCATCCATATTAAAGGCAACAATACCGACTTTGTTCAGAAGATCGAGACCATGGAGTTCGACCATGCGCGCGTCCAGAATGCCAGCCGCGGCCAGTTCACCGGAATCAAGCTCTCCCAGCCCGCAAAACCCTTCGACCTGGTTTACAAGATAAACGGGTAGACTCCGCGAACATGCTGACCTATATCGTAAAACGCACTTTGCTGATGATCCCCATCCTGTTCGGCATCACCGTGCTGAGCTTTGCCGTGATGCGCCTAGCTCCCGGCGGCCCGGCAGAGGCACAGATGGAGTTCTCATCTCGGGCATCTGCAGAGGCGCGGGAGAGACTCAGAAAGCTGTACGGTGCGGACCAGCCCTTCCATAAACAGTACGCGACGTGGCTCAAAAAGTTCGTCACCCTCGATTTCGGCACCGCCTTTGCCGACGGCAGGCTGGTGAAGGACAAGATCCTCGAGCGGCTTCCCATCACACTCACCATCAACGCCCTGTCGCTCGGTCTCGTGCTGCTGATCGCCATACCCATCGGCATCATGTCAGCGACCCGGCAATACTCCCTCATCGACCGGTTCACGACAATGTTTGTCTTTATCGGTTTTTCCACGCCCTCGTTCTGGCTGGCACTGCTGCTCATTTACGCCTTCGGCGTCCAGTGGGGCCTTCTCCCCATATCAGGTCTGCACAGCCTCGATACGACCGGACTGTCCCGCTGGGGAAAACTCATGGACGAGTCCCGGCACCTGATCCTTCCCGTGTTTGTCTCGGCCTTCGGGGGGCTCGCCGGATTCTCCCGGTACGTGCGGAACAACATGCTCGAGGTCATGAGACAGGACTACATCAGGACGGCGAGGGCAAAGGGGCTGCCCGAAGGGTCCGTGGTATACAAGCATGCGCTGCGCAATGCAATCATGCCGGTCATTACCATCCTGGGCCTCGTGCTCCCCTCGCTCATCGGCGGGAGCGCCATCATGGAGCAGGTCTTCGGCATCCCCGGCATGGGCCAGTTGATGTTCCAGGCCGTCCTGTCCCGTGACTACAACCTGGCTATGGGCATCCTCGTGCCAGCCGCCTTCCTGACCATGGCCGGCAATTTCCTGGCTGATATCGGGTACGCTTTCGCGGACCCGCGGATCAGACTTCGCTGATGCAGCCTCCGGAGTCAAGCATGCGGGACGACGGGCAGAAACAGGCATCGCCTGTGCAGAACAGGCGGAAGGTACCCATGGCTTCACGCAGTGAATCCTTCGCAACCCTCACCCTTCGCTCGCTCCTGAGCAACCGCCTGGCGGTCATCGGAGTGATCTTGGTGGCTCTCGTCTTCATCCTGTCGATCTTCGCCCCGCTGTTCGCTCCCTTTGATCCCTCGGCCATCGATATCAGGAACATCCTCGTGGGTCCGGGCTTCGCGCATCCGCTCGGCACGGATGATCTGGGGAGGGACGTTCTCTCGAGAATGCTCTGGGGCGGGAGGGTCTCGCTCGAGGTCGGTTTCGTCGCGGTCGGGATCGCAACGATCATCGGTATGATCCTCGGTTCTCTGGCGGGTTTCTACGGGGGCTGGATCGACAGCGCCATCATGCGGGCGGTCGACATCATGCTGAGCATCCCCACGATCTTCCTGGTGCTCGCCGTGATCGCCATCCTCGAGCCGAGCATCATTAATATCATGATCGTCATCGGCCTCACGAGCTGGATGGAGCCCGCCCGGCTCATTCGCGCTGAGTTCATTTCGATCAAGGAGCGCGAATTCGTGCTCGCGGCCCGCGCGATCGGCGCGGCCGACAACCGGATCATGCTCCGGCACATCCTGCCCAACGGCCTCTCGCCGATCCTCGTGTCCGCCACCATGGGGATCGGAGCGGCCATCCTCATTGAATCGGCGCTCAGCTTCCTCGGCCTCGGCGTTCAGCCGCCCACCCCCAGCTGGGGGAGTCTCCTCTCCGCGGGCAAGGACAATATCGAGATTGCCTGGTGGCTTTCCGCGTTCCCCGGCCTTGCCATTCTCCTCACCGTTCTCGGCTACAACCTGCTTGGCGAAGGCATCCGCGACGCGCTCGACCCGAGACAGAGGGAGTGAGTCGCATAGAACTGCCGAGCTAAACTCGCGGCTACGCCCGGGTGAATAGAAAAAGATATGCTGTAGTATTTGAAATAAAAAAGCTCCTTCTCTACAATGGTGCCGCTGTTCGGGTGGCCATCATAAGAAAGGAGCAACCAGGTGAAAGAGGGTTTAGCACACACAGTCCATGAATTTAAATGTCATGTTAGTACAATTGGCACTCGATGACATATATTCTCAATCATCATCTGATATCTAGGAGAAACATCTCATGAATATGCTGAGACTTCAGAGTCCAGTTTATACGATCGATAACGAGTTGTTGCTTCCTCAAGGAACTGTGCTTTCATCTTCTACAATAGACATTCTCGTCTCATCAGGGAAGATCGTTTCCCAAAAAAAATTCTCCCTCTTACGTCACGCTACAGTTAAAAAGGATATTCGCCATTTTCTCGGCCGGCCTCCTTATGACATAATATTTTCGGGAAAGGGGAAAATCACCGCTCTTTTTGATTTGATGAGTAAGGTTCAATTACCCCGTCCCCTTTTGCGTTCGCTTGACTATTTCTATCAGAATGACTTCGATACCTATAGACACACTCTGATGGTCTTTGCCCTGTCCATTCTCTTAGCCAAAGATCTCATACAGGACCGCAAGAAGTTGATCCAGGAGATATCAACCGGGCCGACCCATGACATCGGCAAAGTATGCGTTCCTTTGCCCATCTTGAAGAAAAATATCCCTCTCACCCGAAATGAACTCGGAATCCTTAGACATCACTCGGCTGCAGGATATGTTTTGCTTTGCCATTACCTTCATGACAAGCAGAGCCTTGCTGCCAGGATAGCGAGAGATCATCACGAGCGGAGGGACGCTTCGGGATATCCTCGCGGCATTCATCTGAATGACCACATGGTAGAGATCATTGCTACCTGTGACGTATACGATGCGCTTGTTTCACCGAGACCCTATAGACTACGTTCGTATGATAATAGGACTGCTTTGGAGGAAATTACCAGGATGGCAGAAAGAAACGAGATAGGCTGGAGTGTTGTTAAGGCCTTGGTAGCTCATTATCGCAAGGCGAAGATTCACTTTGGCGAGACCAGAATCTCAAAGGAAAAAAGGGGCATCCCTCCTCCCGGCAATTTGCACGGTATCATAGCAGATGAAGGGGGACGGTCAAAAGATGTTTGATAGTGCACCATTCTCAGTGCTTTTCCTCATTTTTCTTACCCGCCCCAATCCACTCGACAATTGCGGCTATACTATATGAGTGGCTATTATTTTTATCGATTATATGCAGCTTTACTATCAAGAGGTTGCCAAGACCGCTGTCCCGGCGGTGACCGGCGGGAAGTTCGTCCAGATCAGGAAGGGAGCGTCGCTCTATCTTGTTTTTTCACCCACGGAGTTTACGAAATACCACGCTAACATCGTTGAGCGGTTCTGCATGGACAAGGGGATAGAGGGGCGCTACGATGCGGAACGGAA
>DATIZR010000035.1 GCA_035516965.1 Nitrospirota bacterium | reverse complement strand
TTCTCGCCGAGGAGCTCTTCCGGCCGCCCCTCGACCAGGCCGATCCCCTCCTCCTCGAGAAGCGCCTTGTACGCCGGCGCCGGGGAGAAGCCGTGGCTGAGGAAGGTCACGTCGCTGGTGAACATCCGCTTCATGGCGACGCTCGTGCGCACGGCGTTGGCGGTGCGGTCTATGACGAGCAGCTTCCTGCCCGTTGTGCGATAGCCGTCGCAGATCATGCAGGTGAAGTAGGACGTGCTGAAGAAGCGCAGGATGTTCTTGAGGGGGGCAAGGGTCTCCCTGGCCCCCGAGGCGGCGATGACGAAACGGGATTGGTAGGTCTTCCCCCCGGCCTGCACTTCAAAAAACCGTTCCCGCGGCGTGACACGCTCCACCTTGGCGTTCTCCACGATAACGCCGAAGCTCTTCGCCTGGGCGATGCCCGACTCCAGGAGGTCCGGGCCTGAAACCAATCGAAGACCGAGGTAGTTCTCGATGTGTTTCGCGTGGTAGGTCCGGCCGCCGGGACTGTGGAACAGCATGACCCGGAAGTTGTAGCGGCCGAGGTGGATGCCGGCCTGAAGGCCTCCCGGACCCGCGCCGATGACGATACAGTCCAGAAGTGTCTCGCTGGCTCTGTTGTCCGATTGTTCCATCGCCTCTCCCCCCTATTCCCAGCGAACAACAGCCGGGGCGTCAGGATTGAAATGTTCGGTTCATTCGGAAGTAAGTTGAAAAGAACCTGAAAACGTCTATCACGCGCTAAGCCGCAAAGTGCGTCAAGAAAACCTGTGGCAGATGCCTGACAAATGCTACAATTGTTGGAGTATGTGGTTTTAGATCAAGGTTTATTTAATGAACGGGATTTAATGCTCGCCGTTCTCTTAAGATTCATCCTTTCTTTGCGCCTTGGCGTCTTTGCGCGAAAACAGTTCTTGTTCCTAATGAAGGGTTTGCATTTTATTCAAGCATTGCGATAAAGCGTTTTCAACTAAAACACGAAAGAGCCAAATGTTCTTACTGTCTGAACCCATGCGGCGCTGTCAAGCCGCGAGACGTGAGCCTCATGATGTTCTTCGTAATGAGAAACACCGGGCCAATAAACTTGGGTCTCTGGCCGGCCCCGAACGCCGGTTGATGCCGGCCGAAATGCTTGTCCCTGGCCTTACGATTTTCCGTCTTCGCTCAGCAAGCCCGTCATCTCATCCTTGAGCGCCACCCCGGAAATACCGCGTCTCATGGCTTCCCCGGTCAGGTAGAGCAATTTTGCGGCGGCGGCCTCGTAACTCAAACCTTCCGGCGGCCGGATGTTGGAGATGCAGTTCCGATTCGCGTCGGTGTTGCCCGGCTGCGGCGCATAGGTCAGGTAAATGCCGAGGCTGTCGGCTGCGCTGAGGCCGGGTCGTTCACCGACGATGATCACCGCCACGCGCGCATTCAGAACGCTGCCGATATCGTCCGATAACGCTACGCGGCCATTCGCGACCAGGGAGACCGGGGCAGTGCCAATGTGACGCTTCCGACAGCCATCCGTGATCGCCTGCAACAAGGGAATTCCATGCCGCTCAACAGCGGTCGAGGACAGGCCGTTCGTGACGATCAGCGCCACGTGCGCGTCAGCGATCGCGGAATTTCTGAGCCGGGTTCGCGATGCTTCGGTGAGAACTCGGCCGAGATCAGGCCGGAGGAGATACTCGTCGCGGCTGCCGACGGGCGTCTCCAGGATCAGAACCTCCGCACCAATATCCCGCACCGACCCGGCAAAGGCATCGATGTCCCAGGGGAAATGCACCGCGTCCCGCGCCCGCGCATGGGCAAGCTGAAAATCCAGGAGAGCCCGGGTCGGAACGGCGTGTCCGGCCCGTCCCAGGGCGATGCGCGCCTGGGTAAATCGGCGCAAGGCGATCCACGAGTCGGTCATGGCTCCTCTTTCGTCAGCTCGCTGATGGCGCCGAGCAGCCGCGGCGATTTGACGCCCCGGGACAAAGCGTTGCGCTCATCGAATATTCCCATGCGGTTCAGCCAGGCCTCGAATTCGGGCGCAGGCCTGAGTCCCAGCACGCGCCGGAGATACAACGCGTCATGGAACGAGGTGCTCTGGTAGGCAAGCATGACGTCGTCTGCGCCGGGAACACCCATGATGTAGGTGCAGCCCGCAACGGCCAGCAAGGTCATGAGGTTGTCCATGTCGTTCTGGTCGGCTTCAGCGTGGTTGGTGTAGCACACGTCGCAGCCCATGGGCAGGCCCAGCAGTTTGCCGCAGAAATGGTCCTCCAGCCCTGCCCGGATGATCTGTTTGCCGTCGTACAGGTATTCCGGCCCGATGAAACCGACCACCGTATTGACCAGCAGAGGCGAGAACTCGCGGGCGACGCCATAAGCCCGCGCTTCGCAGGTCTGCGCGTCGATCCCGTGATGCGCGTTTGCCGACAGCGCGCTGCCCTGCCCGGTTTCGAAATACATCACGTTGTCGCCCAATGTTCCGCGCCCCAGGGAGAGCGCCGTCTCGCGGGCTTCGGACAGCAGCGCCAGGTTTATTCCGAAGCTCTTATTGGCCGCCTCGGTCCCGGCAATGGACTGAAACACCAGGTCCACGGGAGCGCCGCGGTGCATGAGTTCCAGCGTGGTTGTGGCGTGGGCCAGCACGCAGGACTGGGTCGGGATCTCATGCCGGCGGATGATGTCGTCTAAAAGATGCAGCAGGCGTTCCACGTTCTTCGGGCTGTCCGTCGCAGGGTTAAGGCCGATGACCGCATCGCCGTTGCCGTAGAGCAGCCCGTCCAGGATGCTGGCGGCGATGCCGCGGGGGTCATCGGTAGGATGATTGGGTTGCAGCCGCGTGGCGAGCCGGCCCGGCAGTCCGATGGTGTTGCGGAACCGGGTGGTCACCGAGCAGCGTCTGGCTACGGCGATCAGATCCTGGTTGCGCATGATTTTGGAAACCGCCGCTGCCATTTCCGGCGTGATCCCCCGGCGAACCGCACTAATGTCATCGTCGGAGGTGGCATCGGTCAGCAGCCATTCGCGCAATTCGCCCACGGTGAAAGACGAGATCGGGCCGAACGCGGTCCGGTCGTGGGCCCCTTCAATAAGCCGGCTGACCTCGTCTTCTTCCGGCGCGATCAGTGGTTCAGCGAGAAAGGTCGTTAACGGAAGATCGGCCAGCAGCCATTGGGCGACGGCCCGCTCTTCCTCCGAGGTTGCGGCAATGCCGGCCAGCTCATCCGCCGACCGCAGCGGCGATGCCTTGGCCAGCACGGTTTTGAGATCCGCGAAGCCATAGCTTCGTCCATTGAAGTTTTTGGTGTATTTCATAGGGTTGGGCCTTTACCGCGCCGGGGCAGTGGAGCCCCAGCGGCAGGAGCCGGTGGCTCCCTTTAAGAACGCGACCTCCCACCTGCACCCAGCGTTTACGAGTGCGCGCGCGAGTGCAGGGTGCGGACTACCACGCATTACCCCCGGCGGGAGCCGGGGGATTGCAAGTCGCGGGATTCACTGAGAGCTCCGGCCATGAGGGAAGTTTAGCCGGAGTTAAAGCAAAAGTCCAACAGTAAGGGCGATGATCTCTCATCGCCCTTGGTCTTTCTCCCTTTGTTGCAGCTGTTTCAGCGGCCGCTCTCCGGCTACGACTTCACGGAGACTGCCTGTTTTTCGCGCATTGCCGCGGGTGCTGATACGACGAACCCGGCCGCGGTCCCGAGCAGGCCTCCTACCACGATGCTTACCGTGGCTGCGCAGGCGATCCCGACGCCAATGCCCATCACGATCGCCGCCCGCACGAAGATCGTCGGTTCCACTGCGCCGCCCATGATCTTCTGGAGCAGGACCAGGGTCCCGAAGCTGCCGAAGTAGAATCCCGGCACGATCCCCGCCACCACAAATACCAGCCCGCCAATTGTTGCACCGATCTTCATTCCCGCTTTTACTGTTTCGTTCTTCATGGTCGTATCTCCTTGTAAAGAAATTTTGGTTAATTGTTGCGTATCGTTATTTGCTGCCGGCTGCAGCCGTATCTCTTGATGTCCCGCCCTCGAGGACCGAGCCCATGAGCCAGCCCATGGCGGACGCGGCTGTTACGATCGCGATCCCGGAGATCATGACGCCGACCAGCATGGACGCCAGTACGATCACCCGTGAGATGATCCCCGGTTCCAGGGGAAGCCCGAAGAACATCCCGGCCAGTTTGATCCCTGCTGCGCCGCCCAGAAGGCTGCCGGGAAGAAGACCAAAGATCGCAAAGAGCACCATTCCTGCGCCTGCCCCTATGTATGCTGTTTTTCTTGAAAGTGTGGTATTCATTTTGTCATCCTCCTTTTCGTTCGGTCTTGCCCTTTACATTGCAGGTCGCGTGCCAATACATAAGTGATTGAATTTGCGGTAAACAGGGTAACCTGAGCTTTGGCAGGAGTGAGAAACAGGGAGGTAGTGTTGTACATTTTGCAAAGTGATCGCACTTTTCCGTCGGTCCGTTGCGTAATGTCAAGAATTAACCACAGAGCACACAGAGAAATCCTTAAATCTCAAAATGGTTAAGGCTCTTGACTGGCCTCCCCCTCTGTGTCCTCTTACTACAGCATTTATTTCGTTTTCCGCATTCTTCACGTTTTCAAGAAAGGTCTTATTATTAAGTCATCTGAGAACACTGAACATACCTCCGTGCGCTCTGTGGTTTCATGCCTTGCTTCTCTTTTTTCATGAAAGTTTTGACAGTACCGTCTCGTTGACATATTGTCGATTCGGACATACAATCGAAGGGAAAGGATATATTGATGAACTGGTTAATGCCGGCAACACTTGCCTCTCTGACAGGCTCCCTGCTTCTGTCCCTGGTCTACTTCTACCTGTACACGCAGGACCGCCAGCGCTATCTCGCCGTCTGGTGCACGAGCTGGTTCCTCTACTCCCTCAGGTTCTGCTTCCTCATCCTGGCGCTCCTTTTCGGCAAGAACAAGGTATTTGACATCGCATATCACGAATTGGCCCTTGTCAGCGGGCTGCTTCTCATCTGGGGCGTTTCCCTGTTCCTGGGCCGCGGTACGTCGAAGGTGTGGTTTTTGAGCGCGGCCCTGCTTGCCGTGTGGATCCCCGCGGCGATCCTGGGGGGGTTCAGCTTTGTTTCTCTGACCTTTCCCACCTTTGCCTTCCTGGCGATCGTATATATCTGGGCCGGGACTGTCTTCCTTCGCTCCCCGGATCTGAGAGGCGTTGGAAAATACGTCATCGGCTGGGCCCTTATCATATGGGGCATCCATAAGGCGGACTATCCCTTGTTGAGGGAGGTCGCCTGGTTTGCGCCCTGGGGGTACTCCTTCGGCGAGTCCCTTGCCCTCACTCTGGCGATCGGCCTGCTGCTGATCTATTTCGAACGCGTGAAAGCCGAACTCCTGGTCAATCAGGGCAAGCTGGAACAAAGCGAGAAGTTCATCCACAATATCCTCGAAACCGTGGATGAAGGGTTCATCGTCGTTGACCGGGACATGAGAATTCAGTCCGCGAACAAGGCCTACCTGACCACCGTGGGGATGACGCTGGAGAATGTCGTCGGCAGGCATTGCTACGAGCTGACCAGGCATGTGAACAATCCCTGTTATGCGGTCGAAGCGGACTGCTCGATCAGGCGCGCCTTCGAAACGGGAAAACCCCATGCCGCCCTGCATATACACGAAAATGCCGAGCAAGGGCGCATGTTCGTGGAAACCAAGGCCTATCCGCTTTTTGACGGCGCGGGGAACATCGTATCGGCCATCGAGACGATAAGCGATGTCACGGAAAAGAAGGCGCTCGAGGGCCAGCTCCGCCAGGCCCAGAAGATGGAGGCCGTCGGCACCCTTGCGGGCGGCATCGCGCATGACTTCAACAACATCCTTTCGGCGGTCATCGGATACGGCAGCCTGCTCCAGATGAAAATAAAGAAAGACGATCCTCTCCGGTCGAATATCGACCAGATCCTCGCGGCGGCAAACAGGGCCGCGCAATTGACGCGGGGCCTCCTCGCCTTCAGCAGGAAGCAGATTATCAGGATGACGCCCGTCAACCTGAACGACGTCGTTCAGAGGGTGCAGGAGCTGCTCGGGAGGATCATCGGGGAGGACATCAGCCTCGAGGTCCATCTCTCCGGGAAAGAGCTGTCCGTTCTCGGGGACAGCGGACAGATCGAGCAGATCCTCATGAACCTGGCAACGAATGCCCGGGATGCCATGCCGAAGGGCGGCGCCCTCAGCATCTCGACAGAGAGGTTCGAACTGGACGAGCAGTTCATCAGGGCCCATGGATACGGCAAGAAAGGAACCTATGCGGTGCTCTCCGTAACGGACAACGGCAGCGGCATCGATGCGAAAACGCTCAAGAAGATATTTGAGCCCTTCTTTACGACAAAGGAGGTCGGCAAGGGCACGGGGCTGGGCCTCGCCATTGCCTATGGAGTGATCAAACAGCACAACGGCTATATCAATGTGTACAGCGAACCCGGCAGGGGCTCGACCTTCAAGGTCTATCTGCCGATGATCGAGGCAACGGCGAAGGCTGCGGCGCCCCTGGAGCCCGATCGCGAGGTGAAAGGCGGTTCAGAAACGATCCTGGTGGCCGAAGACGACAGGCCGCTTCGGGAGCTTGTCTTCTCTGTTCTGACGGAGTTCGGGTACCGGGTCCTTACTGCCGAAGACGGGGAAGTTGCCCTGCGCACGTTCCAGGAGAACCGCGACAAAATCGACATGGTGATCCTCGATATTATCATGCCCAGGATGAACGGCAGAGAGGCCGCGGATGCGATCAAAAAGATACGCCCCCAGGCAAAGATCCTTTTCCAGAGCGGCTATCCTCTGGACAGCATGCAGCAGAAAGGACTGATTGGAGGCGCTGACTTCTACGTGAATAAACCGATTTCACCGCAGGAGCTGCTCAAAAAGGTGCGGGAGATCCTTGATAGATGATAAGGGGAGGATGGAGGGTCAGGTCTTTACGGCAAGCATCACCCGCGTTCGTTGATGCTCCAGCATATGCTCGTCTCGTGCAGTGCCCACGGTGCCTCCAAATAGGGTGACCCTGATACGCTATTCGATGTGTGCTTTTGCCGTTTGGAGAGCTAAATCTTTATCCCTGGTAAACAGCCTCCACTTCATGTTCGATGAATGAATACCCGCCTTCTTGTCCTGACCTCTAGCGTAATACCAGTGTCCAAAGCGTTCGACCGTAGAAAAGGGATGATTGTCTGTACACAGAATTCCACAGGGTTTGATCTCTTTAAAATAAATAGTTTCCTCGGGGGCTTCATCATAGGACATATCTGCAGGCAATGCGATCTGAGATACATCCACGTTCTCTGCTTCCTTTTCATCCAGCCAGTCCGAAATCTTCATTTTATTTTTATCTCCTGCAAAATGTAACGCGGGCATGATCGATTCAGCCGCTCGACGCGATATGACCTTAATCTTCTCCGCGAAACGTCAACAACAGCGTCCCTTGGATGTTTCAAAGAGGTGATGTCAACAGGAAAGACTTGGCCCAGGAAGTCCCGGTGCATATTAGAATGCGATTCCGGCCGTCACTGCCAGGAACGCATAAAACGTGACCTCAGATTCCTCACTGCATGGCGCACCGATCCTTGCCGCAGGCGAGGTATATTCGCATGAAGTGGAAGAGAAATATCTGCCGAAATTGAGTGAAGGCATGATCGAGATGGAGGTCGAGCCGATCGGGAACCGGCCGCCGACATCCACATTTGCCCTGAGGGAATTTGAGCGTCCGTTGCCGTTGAATTCGTCGGGCAAGTTCTTGTTATGGGTGAACGTCCAGTCCGACTTCCAGTACCCTACTAATCCGCCGACGAAGAACCCCTTCATGCCGCCGGAGAAATAGTAGCGTACACCGACGTCCGCGCCCTTCGGCCTTCCGTCCTCTACGTGTTCACCATCGTCGAACGTGTAGTGCACCTCGCTCACCCGTCCCACTGCCGAGATCTTCGAGCCAAGCATATGCTCGTATTCAATAAAGTAGATCGTTGCGTCACAGTGCGGCAGGAAATTCGACATTCCGATCGCGAAATTGACGGAGTTTGCGGGTTCGGCAAGTACGGTCCCCGGGGTCATTGCAGCAGCAACAGCGGCAAAGAACAGAACAATCACCAATTCTCTTTTCATAGTCGTCTCTTTTCCATTATTTTTTCTCCGACAGTATGTCGAAAGCGACCTGGGCGCCGGCCGGATATCAAACTAAAGTATCGTGAGGGCAAGCATAGCTATCCTCGAACGAGTATATCACGGGCACTGAGCATTGTGTCGGTATGTGTTTCAGAGGGTCAGAGCGGCGGCTCTGACGCAGAGGCCCGGTCTCATTGAGAAGATGTCAACAGTAAACGGGCTGCTGTCCAAATCACTTTCCTTTTCAAATGTCATTCTGAGCGCAGCGAAGGAACACGCATGTACAACGTGATGGCAGACCCTTCACTGCGTTCAGGGTGATAAATTTGGGTTAGCAACAGCCCGTAAAGTCGATCGGTTGAAAATTACCAGTGATGATGCCGTTCCGCGTGCTTCTCCATCTCCGCCACCAGCTTGGCCCGCTGCTCCGGCGTCAGCAGGTCATGGAGCTCCGCGAACTTCGCGCTCACGAACTTGATCATGTCGTTCGCATGGGCCTCGATCTTCTCCGTGCGGGCATTCAACTTCGCCTGGTCGAGCTGCGGGCTCAGCATCATCTCCTTGATGTCGGCAAAGGATTCTTCCCGCATCCTCTTCATGTCAGGCTCCCTGGCAAGGAACTCCTCCTTCATCTTTTCGAGCTTTGCCGTCTGTGCCGCGTCCAGCTTCAGTGTGGAAACGAGATGCTGGACCACGCTCTCGGCCCTGTCCCCGGGTGTCTTGTGATAGCAGCCGGCTACGACCAGCAGCAAAAGAACGACGAATGAACCGATCATCAGCAAGAGGTATCTGTTCTTGATCTGTCTCATGTTCTTCTCCTTTCACTTCGACTGGAACCTATCTTAAATTGGCCCTGCATCAATAAGCCGTCATGCTCGCGAAAGCGGGCATCCAGAAAAGCCCGAAAAAGGCTGGATTCCGCTTGTACGGGAATGACCGTCAGAGATTCTATGCGGGAAAAAGGATTTTGAGATAGGTTCTGTGGTTTCATCATTCATCCTCTTTTTATAGAACTTAGAGGACGTGAGCACTATCTCACTCTTTGTGGCTGTCGATATACTTCCTGAATGCTTCCCTGCCTTCGTCCTTCCACCAGGCGTCATACTGCCGCCAGTCC
>DATIZR010000034.1 GCA_035516965.1 Nitrospirota bacterium | reverse complement strand
GGTGGTTCCCTGTCAGAGGTTTTATGATCAAAGAAGCCATCGCGAAGGTCATAGCCGGAACGAACCTTGCCGAAGCCGAGGCCGAGGCGGTGATGCGCGAGATCATGCAAGGCGAGGCCACGGACGCCCAGATCGCCTCGTACATCACCGCTCTCCGCATGAAAGGCGAGACCGTGGAGGAGATCACCGGCTCCGCCCGGGTCATGCGGGAGAAGGCAGTGCCGATCAGGGTCGACGCGAAGTACCAGGTGGACACCTGCGGAACGGGCGGCGACATGGCCCATACCTTCAATATTTCGACGACGGCCGCCTTCGTAGTGGCGGCGGCCGGCGTGACCGTGGCGAAGCACGGCAACCGGTCGGTCTCGAGCAAGAGCGGCAGCGCGGACGTCCTGCAGGCGCTCGGGGTGAACATCGAGATCCCTTCCCACCGGTGCGAGGAGTGCATCAGGGAGGTCGGGATCGGGTTTCTGTTCGCGCCGATGATGCATCAGGCGATGAAGTACGCCATCGGCCCGCGGCGGGAGATCGGCATCCGCACGATCTTCAACGTGCTCGGCCCGCTCACCAATCCCGCGAAGGTGACCTCCCAGATCATGGGGGTCTATGCCGCGGACCTGACCGGTCTCCTGGCGCGGGCCCTCGGCAACCTCGGCGCGCGGCATGCGTTCGTGGTGCACGGCATGGACGGGCTCGACGAGATCACGATCACGGACAGGACGAAGGTCTCCGAATACCGGGAGGGGAACGTGCGGGACTATTTCCTGCATCCCTCGGACCTCGGGCTCCCGGTCGGCAAACCCGACGACCTCAAGGGCGGCGACGCGAAGGACAATGCCGCGCTCACGCGGGAGGTCCTTTCCGGGAAAAAGGGACCCTGCCGGGACATCGTCCTGATGAACGCCGCTGCGGCGCTTGTTGCTTCAGACAGGGCGGCCGACCTGAAGCCGGGGGTCAGGCTTGCCGCCGATGCGGTCGACTCCGGAGCGGCTCTGGGGAAGCTCGAGCAGCTGAAGCAGTTCACGAATAAGCCGTAAAAATTTTTTAACCACAGGTGAACGCTGAGGAACGCAGGTAACAAAGAAATGGGGAGAGAAATGACCAAGAACGGGTCAAGGCTCACCTTTTCTGCCTGGGTCCACCTGCGTTTACCCGTGGTTCATGATCCATCATGATCCTCGACGACATCATCGCGCACAAGCGGGAGGAACTTGCGGAGGCGAAGCGCCAATTCCCCCTTGCCGACATCAGGGCCAGGGCGGCCGATGCCGGACCGGTGCGCGGATTCGGCAAGGCCCTTGCAGCAGGGGCCGATATTCTGCTCATCGCCGAGGTCAAGAAGGCTTCGCCGTCAAAGGGAGTCATACGCGAGGATTTCGATCCGGCGGGGATCGCCCGCGTTTACGAAGAGTCCGGCGCAACCTGCCTCTCGGTCCTGACCGAGAAAAGATTCTTTCACGGCGATCTGGAGTACCTCGGCAGGATCAGGAAGTCCGTGGCGCTCCCGCTCCTGCGCAAGGACTTCATCATCGACGAGTATCAGATCCACGAGGCCCGCGCGGCGGGCGCGGACGCGGTCCTGCTGATTGCGGCCTGTCTCGAACGTCGTCAGCTCGAGGATTTCATCGGCAGCGCGAACGAGATCGGGCTCGACGCCCTGGTCGAATCCCACACCTACCGGGAACTGGACAAGTCGCTGCTGGCGGGCGCCTCGCTGGTCGGCATCAACAACCGCGACCTCATGACCTTCACGGTGAGCTTGCAGACGACGCTCGATCTCCTGAGGGACATCCCCGAGGACCGGACGGCGGTGAGCGAAAGCGGGATCAAAACGCGCGAGGACGTTGTGGCGCTCCGGCAGGCAGGCGTGGACGCGATCCTCGTGGGCGAGAGCCTGATGCGGGAAAAGGACATCTCGAAGAAAGTAAAGGAACTGCTGGGAAGGGATTAGAAGAGGGCCGGATGGCGCGGCTTATCGTTTCCAGGAAAGTGCACATCGCCTGATGATCGCCCGGTTTGATAGGACGTTTGGATTTTGGCCTGTGAACTCCAGAGGATAATCATGATCAAGATCAAGATCTGCGGTATCACCAATTTCGAAGATGCGCTCGCGGCTGCCGAAGCAGGAGTGGACGCGCTGGGGTTCAACTTCTACAAGAAGAGCCCCCGGTATATTGAGCCGGCAAAGGCCGCGGAGATCATCGGCCAGCTCCCGCCCTTCGTGGTCCCCGTCGCCGTGTTCGTCAACGAGCGGGAAGACAGGATCCGCGACGTCCTGTTCACGACGGGCATCAAGGTCCTCCAGTTCCACGGGGACGAACGGCCGGAATTCTGCGGACGCTTCGCGGCGCGCGCGATCAAGGCATTCCAGGTGAAAGACAAGGAAAGCCTGAAACAGATCGTGCATTACCACGTGAGCGCACTGCTGCTCGACAGCTACCGGGACGGCCTGCGGGGCGGCACGGGGACGACCTTTGACTGGCACCTCGCCGTGGTGGCCAAGACCTTCGGCAGGGTCATCCTGGCGGGAGGCCTGACCCCGGACAACGTGGCCGAGGCAGTAAAGCTCGTCCAGCCCTATGCCGTGGACGTGGCGGGAGGCGTGGAGCAGGACAAGGGGATCAAGGACCACCGGCAGGTCAAGAAATTCATCTCAGAAGTCCGGAAGGCGGCCAGGGCATGATGCTTCCCGACAAGAAGGGGCACTTCGGGATCTACGGAGGCAAGTTCGCGCCCGAGACGCTCATGCCGGCGCTGGCCGAGCTCGAGGCGGCATACCTCGCGGCGAAGAAGGACCGGGAGTTCCAGGCCGAGCTGGACTACTATTTCCGGGAGTTCATCGGCCGGCCCACGCCGCTCTATTTTGCCAAGCGGCTGACCGAGCACCTGGGCGGCGCGAAGATCTACCTCAAGCGCGAGGACCTCTGCCATACCGGGGCGCACAAGATCAACAATTCGCTGGCGCAGGTGCTGCTCGCAAAACGCATGGGCAAGAAGCGGGTGGTCGCCGAGACCGGGGCGGGCCAGCACGGCGTTGCCACGGCCACGGCCGCTGCCATGTTCGGCCTCGACTGCGAGGTGTACATGGGCACCGACGACGTGGCCCGCCAGTCGCTGAACGTGTTCCGGATGAAGCTGCTCGGCACCGTGGTGCGGCCCGTTGACATCGGCAGCAAGACGCTCAAGGACGCCATCAACGAGGCCATGCGCGACTGGATCACGAACGTGGGGGACACGCATTACGTCCTCGGCACGGTATTCGGGCCCCATCCCTTCCCGATGATGGTGCGCGACTTCCAGTCCGTGATCGGCCGAGAGGCGAAGAAGCAGATCCAGAAGCTCGAAGGCAGGATGCCGGACGCGCTGATCGCCTGCGTGGGCGGGGGATCGAACGCCATGGGCCTGTTCCATGAGTTCCTGGGCGACCCGTCGATCAGGATGTACGGCATCGAGGCGGGCGGCCTCGGCATCGAGCGCGGAAAGCACGCGGCCCGGTTCGCCGGCGGGTCGCTCGGCGTGCTGCAGGGGACCAAGACGTTCGTGCTCCAGGACGACGAGGGCCAGATCGAGATGACCCACTCCGTTTCGGCGGGGCTCGACTATGCGGCGGTCGGTCCGGAGCACGCCTACTACCACGAAACGGGACGCATCGAGTACACCTATGCCATCGACGACGAGGCCATGGAGGCCTTTGACCTGCTTGCCCGGCTGGAGGGCATCATCCCCGCGCTCGAGAGCTCCCATGCGGTTGCCTACGCCCTGAAGCTGGCCCCGACGCTCGGCAGGGACCGGGTGGTCATCGTGAACCTGTCCGGCCGCGGCGACAAGGACGTGATGCAGGTGGCAAAGATAAAGGGCGTGGAATTGTAATGGCAAAGGTAAAATTCAAAAGCGATATGCACCCGAGCGGAAAATGTCCAGAATAAGAAATACCTTCAGCCGTCTGAAGAAAAAGAACGAAACCGTGCTTATCCCTTATGTCATGGCAGGGGACCCCGACCTTGCCACGACGAAGAGCCTGATCCTGGAGATG
>DATIZR010000033.1 GCA_035516965.1 Nitrospirota bacterium | reverse complement strand
CGGCGGTATCGACCGATTCCGTGTTCCCCAACTCTTTGAGTGGCCCCAAGCGGTGCTGGCGCTAGTTCTGGCCAGTGTACTGTCGGTTACGCACGCTTTCTTGTTTCTATTACGGTGGTTCAGCGCCACCTAACTAGACGTTACTAACGGCGCGGCCCACAGCGGCTGCCATCTTGTCGCTGTCCTCGGCCCGCTGCCGTTTAACGCAATTGGTTCATGTGCTAGTTACAACCAGGACCTCAGCAATCTTAGCCAACGGCGATTCCGCTCTTGCAGGTTAACTATTTACCTTTGATTCGCATCAGCGAAATCCCAAAGTCTCCGGCTGTTCAAACACTACCCGTCAGTCTCGTATCTCTTGCCTTTCCTTACATGCGCGTAATGACAAAGACACGGTGAACATTCCAGAGAGTATTGGACAGCCCGATATTCTCAGAACTACCAGTCTTATCGGAACAGTCATGATGCGCCGCTGGGAGCGGTCAACGATCTGAAGAGAGCCGTTCCGTCTTAACAGCGAACTGTGAAGGTGTGCCTGCCCGGTTCAGGTATTCGAAAATCGAATACTGCACTTCGATAATCAAATAACTTTCCTATCTCTTATTATTAATCTAGAAGCATCCCCTCCCGCCCTGGGAAAATTGCAACCAGCGGAATCCTGAAGGTTATTTGCTTTGGGCAGCTCCTGACACGCCTCGATATTCACTCTGGCATGACCCATGCAAATTACCTACTCAGAGATGCAAGCAGGAGACATCCAGACACGTTAGCCCGGAGACAGTCATGGAACACACCTTGATGGGATGTCTGAACAAAATCTTTGGAAGCAAGGAGAATAACAAACCCATGATGCAGGAATCGATATCCGAAACAGGAAGAAAACCACTTCAGACCCCGGAGAGGACCAAGAAGCGAACAAGCATGACCCGCGTGCTCCAGCCTGCCCACACGATCAGGTTGCGGCCTGAGCGTGTGGACCAGGCAGAATCCGCGCGGCCTCAGGGATTGCTCTCGCTGAGTTCTTCGGGGGTTACGGACAGGGGTCTCGTGCGGGACCATAATGAAGACTGGTACGCGCTGGCGTCGTTCGAAGACAAGTCGCTGTTCGTTGTTGCGGACGGCATGGGAGGACACGACAGCGGTGAGGTGGCGAGCAGGATTGCAGCGGATGCGGTATGCAGGATGGTTCAAGAGGAGCACAAGGAGTATGACGATCTGCTGTCGCTCGTTGAGCGGGCGGCGCAGCAGGCTAATTTTGACGTGCGGCAGCAGGGAACGCGTCAGGGCTCGAACATGGGGACCACGCTCAGCATAGCGCTGGTGTCTCGTGACAAGGCATACGTCGCGAATGTCGGGGACAGCAGGGTCTACTGGATGGAGAACGGGGCCATCACCCAGGTCACGACGGACCATTCCCTCGTGGCGAAGCTTGTGGATGCGGGAAAGCTGACGAAAGAAGAAGCAAGGGACCATCCTCGGGCGAATCTGCTCTATCGCACGATCGGGATAGACGAGGAGGTCAAGGTGGACACGTTCCGGGTCGATCTCCAGAAAGGCGGCACCCTTCTTCTCTGTACCGACGGTCTGTGGGGAGAATTGACGGATGAGGATATCCGGCGCGTATGTACCGAGGAAAGGGATGCAAAGGATGTTGCCTCCCGGCTTGTTCAAAGGGCGAATGAACACGGCGGAAAGGACAACATCACGGCAATCGTGGTGAGGGTGCCGTAAAAGAGAAATGCCGATCGCAAAATTCCGCATGAGCAGATCGTAGCTGGACGCTTCAGACTGCGATGTGAATAAAAAGGAGGTACTTACCATGAAGAACGAATTGAACGTACGATGCATCATGAGCAAAGACGCTCTCCCGGTTACCGGATCAGAGCAGGCCGTCTATGCGCTGGTGGACATCAGGCCGGGCAGCGGGGCCGTGCCGGGGACCATGCCGATGAACATTGCCCTGGTGCTGGACCGAAGCGGCTCCATGGACGGCGAAAAAATGGAGAACATGAAGGAAGCCGTGGGATACGTGGTCGACCATATGAGCGAAAGGGACAGCATTTCGGTCACCATCTTCGACGACCAGGTCGAGACGCTCGTTCCGAACCAGCCCGCGAAGGACCGCGACGGGATCAAGGCAGCGATCGCCCAGGTCATCGCGCGGGGCGGGACCCAGATATCGGACGGGCTCAAGGCCGGGCTGGAAGAACTGAAGAAGGGTTACGGCCAGGACCGCGTCAACAGGGTTCTCCTGCTCACGGACGGCCAGACCTGGGACGACGAGGACGCCTGCCTCAGGCTTGCCGACGAGGCTGGCAAACAGGGCATCGCGATATCGAGCCTCGGCCTGGGAGAGGAGTGGAACGAGAAGCTTCTGCTCCAGATCGCGGAGCGTTCGCGCGGGGATTCGCATTGGATCCAGAACCCCATCGCCATCCTTGATGCGTTCCGCAAAGAGGTGACGGGCATGCAGTCCGTTGCCGCGACGAACCTGAAACTGACGGCGCGGATGAGCCCCGGCGTCAGACCTGCGAAAGTCTACGTCACCCTGCCGATGATCGCCGATGTGAGCGGAAAGGCGATCAAGAACAATGACGTCATGATGGAACTCGGCAGCCTGGACGGCAGGAAAGGCCAGATGGTGCTGATCGAGGCGCGCGTGCCGGCGCACAAGGAAGGCGCTCTTCGTCTCGGCCAGGTGGCGGTCTCCTACGATATCCCGTCACAGGGCGTCAGGAACGAGATCAGCAGGCATGACCTGTCGATCGCATTCTTCGCGGATGCCGCATCGGCTGCGAAGGTGAACGCCGAGGTGATGCATCTCGTCGAGAAGGTGAGCGCATTCAAGCTCCAGACCAGGGCGCTGACCGAGGCGCAGGCGGGCAACATCGCGGCTGCAACGCAGAAGCTCCAGGCGGCGGCCACCGTGCTCCTGAACATGGGCGAAGACGATCTCGCCAAAACGGCGGAGAGGGAAATCCTGGGGCTCAAGAAGACCGGCTCCTTGAGCGCGGCGGGGACCAAGAAGCTCGAGTATGGAACAAGGAAACTCACGCAGACGATGACGGGGATGAAGCCGTGAGGAGTGAGGCAAGCAGCAAACCACAGAGGCCACAGAGGATTATCACGTACGCATGAGGACACTTGGCGAGTACGCAGAGCGAGGAACACGGAGATGCCTTACCCCTGATTCAGGAAGTCTCAGTGTGCTCTGTGGTTCGCAGTTAGACAATACGCGACAAAAAAGGAGGATACTGTCATGAAATGCAAAGAATGTCAGATGGAGAACATTGAAGGTGCGCTCTTTTGCGAAGAGTGCGGAGCAAAACTGGAAGAGCGGTCCGAGATCCTCGGGTTAGAAATGGAGACAAGCGGGCCGAAGCTGGTGTTCGCCTCTCCGGAGGGGAGCACGCTGGACATTCCCGCCAAGGACGAAGTCATGATCGGCAGGGAAGATCCCATCAGTGAGGTGTTTCCCGACGTGGACCTGACCAACCTCGGAGGCCTGGAGAAGGGCGTGTCCCGGAAGCATGCGGTCATCCACCACGCGGGCGCAGACTACATGGTCGAGGACATGGGGTCCACGAACGGGACGTTCATCAACAAGAAGCGCATTCAGCCCCATGCGCCCGAGACGATCAAGCCCGGAGACGAGGTCAGGTTCGGCAAACTGTCGCTGTCCGTGAAGGCAGCATAGGGGAATGCGGACTGAGGGACATGGTGACAGGGCGACGGGAGTGAAGAGCCAAAATGAAACGGCCCTAGAAACCGTCGCTCCGTCTCACCGTCGTCCCTTCCCCGCGTCTGTATTCAGGAAGGAGGGTGCAAAATGTCTACCATGACAAAAATAATTCTGTATGCGATCACGGGCGCTCTCGGCGGCTCGGCCGCGTGGGCGTTCATTCTCGCGGTGTCATCCAGGTCCGCAGGGGGCTTGCTGACCGAAACGATGCTCGGGGGCCTTGCCGGCCTGTTCATCGGCGGGTTCCTGTGGAGCCATGAGTCGATCACGGGCAGACAGTACAAGGTCGCGGCCAAACGCGCAGGCCTCGGCGCGGTCTCGGGTTTCCTGGGCGGTGCGGCCGGCGCCGCCTTGGGCAGCACTACCTTCAAGACCCTCGGCAGGATCGTTGCAGACGCCGGCGGGTTCAAGGCATCCATGGGCGTGGCTCTGGCCGTTGCCCTGGGGTGGGCGATCCTGGGCGCTGTTGCTGGTCTGTCCGGGGGCGTCATGATCCGCTCGCGGGAACGGGCCCTGTACGGGCTTTTGGGAGGCGCGCTCGGCGGCCTGGTCGGCGGGCTCCTGTTCTATGAGCTTTCGGCGACCTCGATCTGGTCGACCCTTGCAGGGCTTTCCCTGCTCGGCCTGTCCATCGGCGCCTTCATCAGCCTGGTCGAGGAGGCGTTTGTGTCCGCGAAAGTGAAGGTCGTCAAGGGACGGCACATCGGAAGAGAGTTCCCGCTCCTTAAGGACGTGAGCGTGGTGGGCAGGGACGACCGCTCGGATATCTGCCTCTCCGGCGCGGAAGGCGTGGGACTTCAGCATGCGGCCATCATGCGGACGAACGGGCACTTCTCGATCGAAACCGAAAAGGACGGCAACCTGTACGTGAACGAGAAGCTGATCAAAAGCGCCAGGCTTGCGGACGGCGACGTGATCAGGGTCGGGAGCATCCTGCTCCTTTTCTCGGCCGTGAAGAAAGCGGCAGCCGCGCTTATCATTGTTCTTCTCGGAGCTTCGATATCGGGGCTGTCCGCATCTTCGGCACTTGCAGGAGAGCCCGCAACGGTCCGGATCAGCCAGTTCGACCTTGCCGGGTTCCCAACGGTCAAGGCGTATGTGTCCGCCCTGGACGCGGAGGGCAAGCCGGCGCGCGGATTGACCAGAGAAGGCATGACGCTTTCGGAGAATGGCCGTTCGATCAAGATCGATTCGATGAACGGCGTTGACGGCTCGCCTCAGCCGTTCAGCTTCGGCATCGTCCTCGACCGGAGCGGGTCCATGGAGGGCGAGAAGATCAAGCGGGCCAGGGAATCGGTCCTTCGGTTCCTTTCGCTCATGGAGCCCGGCGACCGCGCTTCGTTCATTACGTTCAGCGACAAAGTGGAACTGAAGGAAGGCCTGACGGACAACATCGCGCTGCTCAAACAGGACACGGAAGCCGTCAAGGCCGGGGGCCACACGGCGCTGTTCGATGCCATCGCAGCTGGCGTGGCAACGGTGCAGGGGGTGCCCGGCAGGAGGGCGGTGATCGTACTGACCGACGGTAAGGCAAACCGGGGAACACTTGACATCAACCAGGCGGTCGTGGCGGCGATCAAGGCGAATGTCTCCCTGTACGTGATCGGCCTGGGCAGGGACGTGCGCGCGGCAAGGCTTGAGGGAATCGCGGAGCAGAGCGGGGGGGTCTACTTCTTTACCCCTACGCCGGACGGTCTTGCCGAGATCTACCAGACCATCAGCAAACGGATCCGCAATGAATACATCATCACCTATCGGACCGGGGAGCGGGGCGACTATCTCAGGAGCGTGTCGCTCACGCTCAAGAACGGCCCGCAGGCAACGCGCGCGTACTTCCAGCCCGAGTCGTCCCTGTTCGGCGCAACCGGAGGCGTACCGGGCTGGGCATTCGGCGTATCGCTTGCGAGCGTTCTCGTGCTCGTCGGGATCTCGCTCAGGAAGGTAGAACAACAGTACCGGACCGCCCATCTGAGCCTCGTGCGCGGACGGGGGACGAAGAAGGACATCGACATCGACGCGAACGTTACCATCGGCAGGGACGAGCGCAATGAGCTCGGCCTGTTCCGGGACAGCGACGTCGAGCAGCAGCACGCCGAGATCATGAAGGAGAACGGACAGTACGTCATCGAGGACAAGGGGTCCCGCGCGGGGACGTTCGTGAACAAAAACAGGGTCGCGGGCAGAAAGGTCCTTGCGGACGGAGACGTCATCAACGTGGGCCGTACGACGATCGTCTTCAGCAGCGAGACCAGGAGGACCTGCGCGGGATGCGGCAGCCCTGTCAGCGCGAACGCGAGGTTCTGCGTAAAGTGCGGCGTGAAGGCGGCATAGGCAGTATCCAAAACCGTCATTCCGGGCTTGACCCGGAATCCAGTGGCTTGAGACGGGACCCTGGATTCCTGCTTTCGCAGGAATGACGTATGCTGACATTTGACAAAACGACAATGAAACGCCTTCTCAAAAACAGGTACGAAATAACCGGCGTCCTCGGACAAGGCGGGATGGGGTGCGTGTACAAGGTCGCGGACCGTTCACGGGGAGGCATGGTTCTGGCCGTCAAGGAGCTCCACCCGGGCAAGCTGTCCCCGGACAAGGCGCGCGAAGCCGTGGTCCAGTTCCAGACCGAGGCCAGGATACTGACGCGCTTCAGCCACCCGAACCTTCCGAAGGTCTTCGATTACTTTACGGAGGCCGGCGCCTACTACATCGTCATGGAATACATCCGGGGCAGGACGCTCGAGAAGATCCTCGACGGCCGCCGCGGAAAGCCGGTGGATGAGAAGCTGGCCCTTTCCTGGGCGCTCCAGATCAGCAGGGCGGTGCACTTCCTGAGCGTGCAAAGACCGAGGCCGGTCGTGTTCCGGGACCTCAAGCCCTCGAACATCATGATCGACCGGGTCGGCAGGGTGAAGCTCATCGACTTCGGCATTGCGCGTTTTTTCAAGGAGGACAAGATCGAGGACACCTACGTGTACGGCACGCCCGGGTATGCCGCGCCCGAACAGTACGGCGTCGGCCAGACCGACGTGCGGTCGGACATCTTCTCGCTCGGCGCGACCATGCACCACTGCCTTACGGGAAGGAGCCCCGCCGAAGACCCGCATCATTTCCCCGATCCCCGGCGTGTGAACCGGAAGCTGAGCCGCGAGACCGCAGCCGTCATCACGAAAGCGCTGGCGCCGGACAGGGACAAGCGTTTCCAGAGCGCCCATGAGATGAAGGCCGCGATCCAGAAGGTCCTGCTCGCCCTGTCGATACCGGCCAGGAGAAGGGGGGACGTCATCTACGCCAGGCCGGGGAAGATGATCAGGCTCCCGTGGTGGAAAAAGGTCTCCTGGGTGAGCGTGCCGGTGATGGCCCTCGGCCTGAGCGGCACCACGGGGACCCTTTCAACGGACGATCTCTGGATAGCGCCGAAGCCCGCAACCTTCGGCACGGATGCATCGTGGATCCTCTTCCGGGTAAAAGGCAGGCTGCTGAAGCCGGGCAGGGAGTACCGGCCCCGCATCATTGTCAAGACGGACGCGGGCGTCCTGCGGCCGCAGCTCCTGTTCAAGAGGCAGTGGCCGTGGCTGCTGATCAATGCGGTTGCTATTGCGCTTGCGGCGGCAATGGCGGCGATGGTGATGACGCCGGGTTGTTTCTTCCGGCTGGGGTAGGAACGCGGGCCATGTGGTCGTGGAGGACACTTAGTAAGACAGGTCCTACCAGGGAAGTTCACGATGCTTTTCTTTTTTCTGCACCCCGGTTCACAGGTCCGCGCAGGCATGCGTTGCGGTTACTGCTACTCAGCCTTTTCGGGCATCGCAGCACTTCCCCTCGCGCGGAACAGCGGGCTCGGACGTGTCTGCCTGGCTTTGTGATGGTTCCGGTCATAACAGCTGGCGCATGCTTATGCGCGTACCTGTTCACGGGATGCAGGGGCCTCTGAAAGGCAAAGGTCTTGTTTCTTTACCCAAACCCCGCATGTCCCCGGAGCGGCCCTACGAATTTCTTGGGCACCCGTCTTGGCCTAAGGAAGCGTCCCGGCAGGGCGGACGCGCATGTCTGAGGCCGCAGGCCGAGTTTGCGCTGCCGAGCGGACGTGGCCCTGGACGGGTCAAGAAATTCGTTCAGGCTACGAAGGGGATATGCAAAAGAAATTCAATTCTTCTGAGAAAGAGGAAAGTATCCGCTCAAAAGGGAGAAGATGTAAAAAAGGAATGGTCTTAGAACAATTTCATGGAAAGGTGGTGTCTTTCACAGGCGGCTGTATTTGATTTTCTTTGCGTCTTTGCGTCTTTGCGCGATAAACCGCCTTTTGCTCTTACATCCCGTACTTCTTCATTTTCTCGTACAGGGTGGAGTAGGCTATGCCGAGCTGTTTCGCGGCCTCGGTCTTGTTGCCCGCCGTGGACCTGAGCGTGGCAAGGATCGCCGCTTTCTCGATCTCTTCGAGCGTCTTTCCGCTCAGGCCCTCGAGGGTCGCGGTCTTCTTCCCCTGCGAGAGGAAGAGGTCCCTGACCTCGATCCGCTTGCCGTCGCTCAGCGCCGAGGCCCTCTCGAGGACGTTCCTGAGCTCCCGCACGTTGCCCGGCCAGGAGTAGGCGGCGAGGGCCGCCGCGGCCTCGGAAGAAAGGTCAATGACTTTCTTGTCCGTGCCTTCAGAGATGCCTGCCAGGAGGCGCTTCGCGATCAGCCCGATGTCCTCCTTCCGCTTGCGAAGGGGCGGAAGCTGGATGCTGACCGCCGAGAGCCTGTAGTAGAGGTCCTCACGGAACCTGCCGGCTTTCACTTCTTTCTCGAGGTCCCGGTTCGTGGCCGCGATGACGCGAACGTTCACCCTCGCGGACCGCTCCGCGCCCACGCGCTTCACTTCGCGCTGGTCCAGCGCGCGCAGGAGCTTGGGCTGGAGCGGGGGCGCAAGCTCGCCGATCTCGTCCAGGAACAGCGTGCCGTTGTCGGCGAGTTCGAAGGCGCCCTGGCGGGATTTCACCGCGTCGGTGAACGCCCCTTTTTCGTGGCCGAAGAGCTCGCTTTCGATCAGGGTGGGCGCCGCGGCGCCGCAGTCGAACACCACGAAGGGCGCCGTTGCCCTGCGGCTGTGATCGTGAATGGCCCGCGCTGCGAGCTCCTTGCCCGTCCCGGTCTCGCCCTGAATGAGCACGGTCATGTCGGCCGGGGATACGCGCTCGAGGATGCCGAAGACCTCGCGCATGGAAGCCGTGGCGCCGAGCAGCTCGCCGAAGTGGTCGCGCGAACTGCGCGGGACCTCGACGCGCTCCTCGATGGGCGAGAAGATCATCTCGGTCTGGCCCAGACGAATAACGGCGCCGGGCGAGAGATACCCCTCCCGGACCCTCACGCCGTTCATGAACGTCCCGTTCGTGCTTCCCTCGTCCTTGAGGACGTAGCCGGCTGCGGTTTCCTCGACCACGGCGTGCCTGCGCGAGACCGTGGGGTCGGTGAGCACGAGGCTGCTCTCCGGAAGCGTGCCGATGGTGACGACCGGGTCGTGGACCATTACTTCTTTTCCCTCATCCCTCCCCGCGGTGACCACGAACCGGGCTTTCTTGAAGATCAGCGGTTTCTGGTCCAGGCCTGCAAGCACTTCGGTCTGGTCCGGTCTTCTCGATGTGGTTGAGGTTTTTTTACCGGCTTTCTTCATCGTGTTATTTTAGCATACCGTGGAAGAAGAAGGAACGGGAAAACCGGTTGTACCTGAAAGACCTGGCTTTTTGACCTTGACGGATACCCGGGACCGGCCTATCATTCATACTGAGCGGGTACGATGAAGAGGGGAATAGGACGGAAATTGATCAGACCGCGCACTCTAACCAGAATGCGGCTTGACCGCCTTTCTCCATCCCGTGATCAAGGACAAGCATCATGCAGAGACAGATAAAAGACGAGTACGAGATCGTCACGGAGATCGGCTCCGGCGGCATGGCCACGGTGTACAAGGCCGTCCAGAAGTCCCTCGACCGGCTGGTTGCCATCAAGGAACTGAAGAGGTCCTTTCATGCGGACCGCCAGATCGTGAAGCGTTTCGAACGCGAAAGCCGCGTTGCCGCGTCTCTCCAGCACGAGAACATCGTCCACATCTACGATTACTGGAAGAGACCGCACTACGCCATCGTGATGGAGTACGTCGACGGGACCACGCTGGCCGATGTCATCGACAAGACAGGGGCCCTGCCCGTCGATGTGGGGATCATGATCGCCGTCCAGGTGGGCTCCGCCCTCGACTATGCCCACATGCGCGGACTCGTGCACCGCGACATCAAGCCGTCGAACATCATGATCAAGCGGAACGGAGAAGTGAAGCTCATGGACTTCGGGATCGCCCAGGGCAGGAACCACGAGGCCCTGACCTCGCCGGGCACGTCCATCGGCACGCCCGCCTACATGTCCCCGGAGCAGATCCTCGGACAGCCGCTCGACGTCCGGTCGGACATCTTCTCCTTCGGCGTCGTGCTGTACGAGATGTTCACGGGCGTCAAGCCCTTCAAGGACGACGATGCCCGCCCGGTCACGGCAAAGATCGTCAAGGACAAGTTCCTTTCTCCGCGCAGCGTGAATGATGAGATTCCGCGCCGCCTCCAGTGGCTCATCAAGAAGTGCCTCAGAAAAAAGCCGACCCGGAGATACGGGTCGGTCCTCGAGGTCCAGAGAAAGCTGGGTAAGCGCCTCGCGGGCAGGACCACGAAAGCGGCTTCCCTGCTCAGGATCTCGGACTACCTCGTGACGCGCAACCTGTTTGAGGCAGCGCCGGAGCACGAGACCCTGCTGGTTCCGCTGAGGGGGACCCAGTCAAGCTGGACGAACGCATTCATCGGTGTTGCCCTCGTACTGCTCATGGCAGCTGCGGGTTTTGGTGTCTACTACTACCGGTCAATGATTTCGTGGCCGTTTGGCCATTCTCCGGTCATGCATCAGGAGCAACCGAAGACTACGACGGGGACCACACCGACAATCCAGCCGAAAAACAGCGAGGGGCTGACCAGCTCTCCGGCCGGTACCGGACAGATGGCATCCTCGCCCTCCTCATCGATGACGGGAACGACGGAGAAAAAGAGTGGCAGGTGACCTGAATGTTTGGAACCGGCAGGTGGATGCCCAGGATAACAATTCCTGACGTTGCAGCGCGATAGGAACACAATTCCCCGTCCGGGGCGGATTTTCGGAAACCGCATTGCAGGAAAAAGCTAGTGTGGCAAAAGGAAGATGGGGCCCGGACGTGAAATTGTAGTTAATCCGATGCGGCAGGGTCAAAGGCACAGAACTGAAAAGCATATAATATTAGATGCCACGCAACCAGTGCACGGAAGAGAAGAAGCATCTAATAGTAGATGCTTGCATATAGTATTATATACCGGTATCTAATATTAGATGCCGGAGTTCGTCCCACTAATCACTGGTTAGTTTCTGAAGAAGGGGCAAAAGGTGACATTAATTGAATTAGAGCGATCATTGCCGAATGGCTTCCATGATGCCCATATCAATAGCTTCTCTGTAGATTATGTCAAAAGAGAAGCAACAATAACCCTTGATGTTCTGGTTGGCAGCCCGGATGGAAAGAACGAAATTGAACGGGAAGCATACAGAAAATGCATTTTGAAGCTGACTGGGCTCGAATATTTTATCATTGATCCGCCCGATACGACCTATAACTACACTAAGCCCGGTACACCGTGGATTGATGCTAGCCCTTTAGAATCAGCGAAATTGAATTCGAACATAAAACTACCTCCCCTTCAGTCTGAAAATGCTTTTGCATATCTGTTCTTCGTGCAAGATTGGAATTCATCATTTTATGTTGCAGCAACCGATTCGAGTTTAAAGTGGTTTTCGGAACCATTTATTCCATAACCCGTAGAAGAAATCAATAACCGGAGTCACCATGGCGCTCGACTTTCAATCGAGATATCAAAAACTACGAAAGAAGCTTGAAGATGATCATTATGAGCTTCAGCCAAGTTTCGATGACTTGTTTAAATGGGTCGATGATTTCATGGCGTCGGAGGATGCATCAGATTTAGAAAAAGAATTTTACTTGCTTCTAAATCAATTCCCTGGCGATCACCAGCCGTATTTCGTTGTTCCACATGAACGAGTTCTTATTGAAAATAAGTTTGACTATAGTCCGCCACCTTTTCTCGAATATGAAATAGATTTTGCCGTGTATGGCGGTACAAGACATAACCCTGTCAAGATAGCCTTGGAATGTGATGGCCTTAGATCACACAGAAACCGGCATAGTCTCAAGGATAGAAGAAAGGACGTGAATCTCCAGCTATCTGGCTGGCTTGTCATCAGACATCCTGGGCACGAGATTCATGCGGAAATCGAAAAGTGGGAGAAGGAAGAGACATTTATTTCAGAACTGGCAATGTCACTTGATTACGTTATCAAGAATGCGCTTAACTTGATAAGCCACGAAACATACGTGATTAACGAAGTGCGAAGCAAATTGACGGGATATAGTTGGGGGCTCGTTGAATGCAGTCATTGTGGTTTTACTCAGCATGACATATTGAATCACAAAACAATATTGTGCCGTAAATGCAAAAAGAAATATCTCAGAGATCGATCCAAAGACACTGCGGGCACTTCTGAATATGAGGGGCTAATTTTATTCCCGTAAAACTAACATGGCGCTCGACAGCGACGCGCCAAGGTCGGCGCGTCAGCGCCGCGTTGTATTTCAGATAAACAATAATGAGGTAGCCATATGATACTTCGTGTTAAAAACATAAAGATGATAATCATTCTTTTTATGTTGACTGTCTGGTTTGGATGTCAAGCAGTTGCTTCTGAGGAAAGAATTTACATTGAAGAAGGCAAAGTTGGTGACATCGCAATTGGCATGAACATATCAAGCCTTATGAAGAAATATCCTGCAGGATTTAATAAAACGTTCATTCAAAGTGAAGGCGACCAGGAACCAGCTTATATATATCGATTTAATAACGGCAAATCAATAATACTGGAAGTGAATGAAGAGAAAGGCAGAAAAGATACAAATGTTATTTGGCTTATCAGTGTCGACGACCCTTATTTTAAAACAAATAAAGGCATCGGTGTAGGCAATACATTCACTGAAGTTAAAAAGGCATATCCTAATGCTGCATTTTCTGCCACACAAGAAGAAAGCATTGGATTAAATGAAAATGGCCTCTGGTTTTCATTTGATATTTCTCAAGTAAAACGTGAGTGGTGGCTGCAAAAAGAAAAAGATATAAGTGCCTTAAATAATATCAAGGTTAATGTGATTACGATATTTCAAAGACCAAAATGATTTTTTCTTCCAACCACGCCGTCGAGTGGGTCGAGAAGCACGCCCCTCACGGCGGCGTTGTCTTGAACTAAACGATAGTATCGTATATGAAATACAAAGATTTCTAGAGACGTTCTTGTAGTTTATATCAGCGATTTCTTATACTGAAAAGGTGTGAGTATGGAGAATGATGATCGAAGTGATCAAATAAAAAAGAAAACTGCGGCTCGCGATGGTTTTTTCATACATCTTCTCATTTATCTTCCTGTGATGTCGATCTTGATATTTATCAATATATTTACTGCGGATGACTATTACTGGTTCAAATGGCCATTGATTGGGTGGGGCGCTATCCTAATATATCATGCATTTCGCGTGTTTAATCCTAAAATGGGCTATCGTCCATAGTCACCGCTCAGATAGAACAATGTAGTATAAACAAAAATGATTACAACCAGCGGGTCGAGAACGACGCGCAGAAAAGGCACGTCTCACCCGGGAGTTAGTTTTTGACGAAAGGGTCTTAAAGGAGATAACCCTTATGACATTCAGGGTAAAAAAGAACATTTTATATTCAGTCAGTACTCTGTCCTTTATTTCATGGGTTCTATTTATTTACCTGTACTACTTCTATTTTCAAAATGGAGCACCGACGAAACCCAATCCAATTACAGGTCAAATCTATCAAGTCAATAATCACGGCTACTACTTTTATCTAACGCTAAGGCAAAAAACAATCGCATTCACCCCATGTATCATAGCGGTTGTTTCCTTCTGTCTGGGGGCGATATTGGAAAAGCGTTGGAAAGTATACAAGCAGATTTATGGCGAGCCACGAAAGCCGATGCTTTAACGCGCGGATATCAAAACTAACCTTCGAGTCGAGACCGCCGCGATTAGTCCTTGAGGAAAGAGAATATGAAACGGAAATTGCTGACACTGTTCGTGTCGATATTATTCTTAACTGCGATCCAAACGTCAGAAGCAAGTGAGTGCGGCAAGTTTCCAGATAAAGGATTTGAAGGCCCGGACATGTCTGCCTTCACAGGGCAATATTCAAATCCAAACTATTTGTATGGGGTGACGATCCCCAAAGGACTTGTAGGCCATTCTTCTCCTCCATCATACCCACAACATGGATTCGGTATTGTTTTATCGTGGGACCCGCGCGCATATATTTTCTTCGACAGTAGCGCAAATTCGCTCGAGTATAAAACTCTTGATGAAGCCATAAAGGACCATATTAAATATACGGAAGAGAAGGCTAGCAAAATACTGAGTACGAATATCTCGACTGGTGCTCTTGGCAAAGTAACCGCGAAGCAATTGACGGTGCACTATACATGCAAAGAAGATCCAACAGAAAGAATCGACATCGCGATCTTGTCTTTACGAAGCAACAATTCTCTGATTGATAGCGCTGAGTTGACAACGACAACAGATCGTCTCCGTGGTGACTTGAAGATATTCGAAGAGATGACCAAAACGTGGCATACGACGGGCAAATACTAATCGAGACCAACATGAGCGTCCACGGCGACGCGCCAGAAGCCGGCGCGTGACGCTCGCGTTATACGAATACCATAAGGAGCGCAGATATATGGCAAACCTAAGCACGTTTAGCACAATTGAGGAAAAGGTAAAAAAATATAAAGAAGACTTCAGTTTAGATAAGCTCAGCGATGCCTTTGAGTGGATTGCATTGGAAGCTATTCTGAATCTAAACGAAGATGAGATTGAAGACGCTATTACTGATGGATCAATGGATGGCGGAATTGATGCCGTATATATAAGTGACCGCGATGTCCATATCTTCAATTTCAAGTATGCTGAAACGTTTGAGAAGTCAAAAGCCAATTTCCCGGAGATAGAAATAGATAAGCTTTTGGTAACTATGGGACGAATATATGAGCGAGCGATCAAAGAGAAAGATGTTAACCCTCTTTTGTGGGATAAGATAGTTGAGATTTGGGAACTATACAAATCAGGCACATTATATTTTAAATACCACCTCTGCTCGAATAAAGAAAAGCCCATAGAACAAGCGCGTTCTAAATTTGAAGGAGGATTAAACAAATATAAACATGTAGAATACTTTTATTATGACCAAGAAGATATTGTTCAAAAGATATTGGAGAAGAAATACCCGAAGATCAGCGGAAAAGTGCGCTTCGTCGACAAACAATATTTTGATAGAAGTGATGGGCCATTAAAAGGCATCGTCGCCACTATCTACGCTGCCGACCTAATAGATCTGGTGAAGGATCCTACCAACCCAGACAATATAAACGAAAACGCATTTAATGAAAATGTCCGCGTTTATCTAAAACTCAAGAATCCCATTAATCAAGGCATTTACGAAACAGCCCTTGACGATAAGAACTACGAATTCT
>DATIZR010000032.1 GCA_035516965.1 Nitrospirota bacterium | reverse complement strand
TATTCATCCATGTTAATGAGATCTCGGCTCCACTTACCTGATTACAGTGCACCCCCAAAAGCATCTCCTGTCTCTGAAGGCGACAAGCAACGCCGGAACACTCGACCGCGACTAAATAACTAAAAATCAAACCCCGCCGAGAAATAGACCGCGTACCGGTGCTGCTCCCCTTCGCCGAAATCGAGCCGGACCGGGCCGATGATCGTGTCCGCATACAGGCCGATCCCGCCCCCGCTCCTGAGGTCCCTGACCGACATCCCATCCCTCGTGTTCCAGACGTTCCCGGCCCCATAGGAGAAGTTGATGTACACTGCCTTGACCAGGCTCAGCTGGTAATCGATGAGCTTGAACCGGTAGGCCGCTGACAATGCGAGGAGATCGTTCCCCGTGAACTCGCGCCGCTGGTAACCCAGAAGCGGAGTGCTGATGAGATAGTCCGCTCCGCCGATGCCGTACTGCTCCTCATAGGGAATGACGCCGCTTCCCAGTCCTCCCGAAGCCTCGAGGATGATGGTGTGGCGGTCGCCCAAGGGAATGCTCTGCTGCGCCGAGAGGGCCGTCTTGGTGTACTTGACGTTCCCGCCGTAGGCCGGGGCGGCAGTTTCATAGGAAGCCTTGAGAAGCAGGCCCCGGTGGGCAAAGGTGCTGCTGTCCCGCGTGTCCACGGTGGACAGGAAGGCCAGGCTCCCGATGCGCGCGATCTCGGAAAGCGGCGCGAGCCCCAGGACATCCGCACTCGTGTCCGAGGTGAACCGGTAGCGCAGATAGGTGTCGCCGAACCGGAACCACTGGTATCCGAAGGACACTTCGGCGCCCTTGCGCGTGATGTCCAGTTCCCGGACCTTGTGCTTGTCCTGGTACAGGAAGTACGTGCGGTCCCGGTAGAATACGTCGACCGTATGAAGGAAGTTCATCCGGAGCACGAGGGGCGAGGTGTAGCCGAAGGTGAGGTCCGTATAGTTCCCGTAGCGGGTGTTCAGGAACACCCGGATGCCCCTGCCGTACACGTTGTCCACCAGGAGGTCCGTCAGCCCCGTGAAATGGTCTTCCAGGTCGTAGCGGAGGCCGAGGCGGATCCGGTTCGACGGTTTTTCCCTGATCTTGAGCGTGAGGTCAAGCCCGCCCTGGGCGCTCTTCTGCATGTCCACGCCGATGGATTCGAAATAATCCAGCGCGTACAGGTGCTGGATGTCGTAGGCCGCGATGTCGAAGTTGAGCGGGGCGCCCGCCCGGGTCATGGTCTCCCGCCGGATGAGGTACCTGCTGGTCGTGGTATCGCCCGTGATCGTGATCGAATCGAGCCTGCCTTCATACAGTTCGATCGCGAGCGTCCCGTCCGTCTTCACCTCCGTGCGCTGAACCCGTGCGAGAAGATAACCCCGGCTCCGGCACGATGCCACGATCCGGTCCAGCTCCTCTTCGACGCGCGTCGTGACGAGGGGCCTGCCGACCTGCCAAGTGAGGGTGGAAAGGATCGCCTCCTTCGACAGGATGGTGTTCCCCGAGACGGTGACTGCCGTGATGACCGGGTTCTCGGTCACGGTCAGCACGGCCCGGTGGCCCGCTCCCTCTTTTTCCAGGGAGAGCACGACGTCCGAAAAGTAGCCCAGCTGGTAGACCTCGTTCAGCGCTCTCCGGATATCAACGGCGGTTGCTTCCCGGGGTGAGAGCACCTGCTTCAGCGCGAACCGCAGGGTCGGATCGGATACGGTCCTGTTGCCCCGGATTGTCAGGGTGGTGATCAGGAACCGTTCGGAGGCCATTGGCGCTCCCTTCTGCCGGCTCATGAGTTCCCGGATGCGGGGCATCGCTGCGCGCGCAGCGTCTTCGCCCTTGCGGATGATCCCCTCCATCAGCGGAAAATCGGTGAAGGAATAGTCCGACGTGTCAGGCGTGATCACCACATCTGCGAGCCGTGCTTGGCGCCCCGATTCCTTCCGGACCTGGAGCGAGATGGACTGGCTCATGATCTCGACCATGGACGAGAGCCGCTCCTTTTTCTCGAGCTTTGCCGAGGCGTCCACGGCGACCACGACGTCCACACCCAGGGAGCGGACGACCTCGACAGGCAGATTGTTCACCAGCCCGCCGTCCACGAGCAGATGTCCCTGCACCTCCACGGGCTGGAACACGAGGGGGATCGCCGTGCTGGCCCGGATGGCGTCATGGAGCAGGCCGTGGTCCAGGACGACCGCGTCGCCGGTCTCTATGTCCGTCGCGACGGCGCGAAAGGGCACCCGCAGCCGGTTGAAATCGAGGTCCGCTTCAAAGGAGGCCGCGAGCGTCTTGGAGACCAGGAGGTTCGTCAGCTTCTGTCCCGCCGTCAGCCCCGCGGGCGGCATGAAGCGGCCCTTCTGAAAGGTGAACTCCAGGAGGTGGCGGCTTTCGGCCTCCTTCTGCTCCTGCGTCAGGAACGCCCGGGCCGGCTTGTCATTAAAGATGTCGTTCCAGTCGCTGCCGAGGAATATCCGTTCGATCTCGTCGGGCTGGTAGCCCGCTGCATAGAGGCCGCCCACGCCAGCGCCCATGCTCGTGCCCGCGATCGCCGCAATGGGAATGCCCTCCTGCTGCAGTACCTTCAGCACACCGATCGACGCGGCGGCCTTTGCCCCGCCGCCGGCCAGAGCCAGGCCCAGTTTCGGGACACTGTCCGCGGCAGGCGGAACGGCGATCTTGAGGCCGCCATGCACGGTCTGATAGGAGGGGGTGAACAAAAGAGGAGCCTGCTGAGCAAGGGACGATGAAGGGGAAAAAAGGAGACAGAACAGGATCGCGGGAATGGCGCGTGATACCATGGTGATACTATAACATAGAACCGGGATGCCCTTCACGCGATTCTGAATGCCGGTTCATCCTGAAGAAATGTCAAGGAGAGCATATTATAGTCAAGATCATTTTGCCATAGAGGACACCGAGTCCCAGAGAAATGCTGTGATAAAGGCTGTTCAGCTTTCCTCGGCGTCCTCGGGGGCGCAAAGAATTTAATGCTCTTGTCAGTAAGCGACTTCGATCAGGTATTTAATTTTTTGGAGTTGCAGGGGTGTGCTCTTTGTGCTATTCTTTCACCCGGAATTGAAAGGCCCCGCTCCAAGGCTGCCTCAAATTCAGCGAAGGAGACAACCCTACCCCTATGGCGCTATTCCCCAAATCAATCGATTTCTTCGAGCAGTTCGACCGGGCGCTCGAAAATCTGTCACGGACAACGAACCTCCTCGTGGACACCTTCAACAACTTCGAGCACTTCGAGAAGAAGGCAAAGGCCATCTACGAGTTCGAGCAGGAAGGCGACATGCTGACCCACGATATCATGAAGGACCTGAACAAGACCTTCCTGACGCCGATCGACCGTGAGGACATCCACGCCCTGGCTTCGCGCATCGACGATGTGGTCGACCTCATCTGGGCGGCCGTGGACCGCATGGTCGTCTACAAGATCGAAAAACCCACGCCCGAGGTGATCTCCATCGCCGAAGACCTCCAGATGACGGCGGATGTCCTCAAAAAGGCGCTCCGGGAGCTGCGGTCCAAGCAGTACTCTCATGTGCAGGAGCACTGCATCGAGGTGAACCGGCTCGAGAACCGCATCGACCGGAAATACCGTGACGCCCTGGGCAAGCTTCTGAACGACAACAACGACCCCATTTACATCATCAAGTGGAAGGATATCTATCAGCTCTTCGAGGACGCCTCGGACCGGGCCGAGGACATCGCCAATATCCTCGAAGGCATCGTCCTGAAACATGCATGAGATCCTGATCCTCATCATCATTCTCGCGGTCGTCTTCGACGTTGCGAACGGGTGGCACGACTGCGCGAATGCCATCGCGACCGTCGTGTCGACCAAGGTCCTGTCGCCCACGTCGGCGGTGGTTCTCGCCGCGGGCATGAACATTCTCGGCGCCTTCCTGTCGACGGCCGTCGCGAAGACCGTGGGCACGGGCATCGTCGATCCCAAGGCCGTCACCGACATGGTCATCGTCTCGGCCCTGCTCTCGGCGATCCTCTGGAACATCATGACCATCCTGGTGGGACTGCCCGTCAGCTCCTCGCACGCGCTCTTCGGCGGGATCGCCGGCGCGGCAATGGCCTACGGGGGTACGGGCATCCTGAACGTCGACGGCATCATCAAGATCCTGACATCGCTCCTCATTTCTCCGGTCTTCGGCATCGTCTTCGGCTACCTGTTCATGAAGCTGATCCTGCGTCTCTTCGGCCGGCTCTCTCCGGGCGCCGTCAGCAAGTACTTCGGCAGGCTCCAGATCATATCGTCGTCCTTCATGGCCTTCGGGCACGGGTCCAACGATGCGCAGAAGGCCATGGGCATCATCACCATGGCCCTGGTGAGCGGCGGCGTGCTGAAGAGCGTCGATGTGCCGAAATGGGTCATCCTCATCTGCGCCGTAGCCATGGGCTTCGGCACGCTCTTTGGGGGATGGAAGATCATCAAGACGCTCGGCCACAAGATGCTGAAGCTCGAACCCATTCACGGCTTCGCAGCGGAAACAGCGTCGACGGGCATCATCATCGCGGCAAGCCACTGGGGCCTGCCGGTCAGCACGACGCACGTCGTGTCCACGGCCATCCTTGGAGTCGGCGCCACCAAGCGGCTCTCCGCGGTCCGTTGGGGCATCGCCGGCAAGATCGTGCTCGCCTGGGTGCTGACCCTTCCGGTCTGCATCGTAATGGCATGGGGCATCCAGACGCTTCTCGTTCGTTATCATCTCGGGTAGCGTCCTTCCCCGGAGCACTCGTTACCGACAAAAAAGGATTCCCGCTCTGACAACGCGGGAACCCGCTTTGGACTGGTACGACGTATCCGCCACTCTCACCAAGGCATCACCCTCGAGATCCTTCTCGTGTCCACTCCCCGGTAGTTCCCCGCCCTGAGCAGTTCTATGAAGTTCTCATAGGTCACCGCGTGGTCAAACTCGGTATAGCAGGAACCGACCTCCCGCGGATCGTGGGCATCGGACCCGCCGGTGTAGGGCAGCTTCAACGCGGCAGCCGTCTCGATGGCCCTCACGTTGTAGGCATGCATGTTCGCGCCGTTGCATCCTTCGAGGCCGCAGATCCCGGGCACACTCCGGACCAGTTCGCCGAGGCTCGTGCCAGGACGGTAGGGATGGGAAGGGATCACCACGCCGCCCGCCTTGTTGACGGAGGCGACCAGCTCGGAGACGGGTGCGTGTTTCATTGCCATCCGGTCCGTATCAACGCCGAACACGAGGCAGTGGCCCTCGGCAGCGGAAAACTCGACGCCCCGGAAGATACTGATGCTGCTGCCGAACTTTTCCTTCAGCGCCTCAACCGGCTCGGAGACTCCGTACCAGTAGTGCTCAGTGAACGCGATCCCGTGGAGCCCACGCTCGATGGCGCGGAGGATAGATTCCTCGGGGTCGGCGTCATTATCCGTGCTGTATAAAGAATGAACGTGAAGGTCGATCTTGTATTTCATGGAATTATGCCCCGCAAGCGAATGCAAAGACTCATGGACTTAAATGTAAGAATCCCAGGCTCCGACACGGGGGCACGGGGGACAAGTGGATCTCCTGCCGGCAGGAGGCGGGGGCTCCCTCTAGGAACGCGACCTCCCTCCTGCACCCAGCATTCACGAGTGCAATAGCGCGAGTGCAGGGCGCGGACTACGACGCATAATCCCGGCAGAGCCGGGGATTGCAAGTCGTGGGATTCAATGGTTGGTCTCCGGTGCATACCATCGTCAACTACCTTCGATCACAATAAATCATGTATAATCGGCAGGTTCCAGCCTGCTTGCCAGGCAGCACGTATCACGCGTCAGGCATAGAGAAAGCAGTATTTTGTGTGCCTTGAAGCATGATCCACAATATATTGTATGGCCATTGAAAGAGAAAATTTATTATAAAAAACCATACTTTTTATGTTGATTTTATGCGGCTTTCGTGCTACTTAGATAATATAAATGCGTAAAACCGGCTCGATCAGCTTAATCTTGCCCGCCTCATCGTGGATAGCGTTACACTCTTGATCATACGAATAATGTTGCGCCAGCTTTCTCGGTCGCACTTTGAGTAAAGTTTTTTTAACCGAAGCCAACCTGGGATCAGGCAGAACGGCATTCACTGCATTGTCTGCGGCTATTCTTTGTCGGGAGGGCGCATATGCGTGAGATCGGTCGGCTTTTAAAAGACGGACGGCAGGCGCTTGGCCTCGAGATCGGCGATGTCGCCCGACAGACCTGCATAAGCTCTCATTACATCAGGGCCCTTGAGGATGGGAAGTTCCAGATCATCCCCAGGGTGTTCGACAAGGGATACCTGAAGATCTACGCGAATTTCCTCCATATCGATATAAAACCGCTCATGGCGCTGTACGAGCAAAAAAAGAACCAGGCAGCACCCCCACCCCCGGTCGCTGCGTCAAAGACAGCGTAGAGCATGGAGAACCAGCAAGCCTCACGGGAGAGTCCATCATTCCCGTAGCGTACGTCCCTTCCCGTAAATCCTTCCCCGACAGCGCACTTCAGCACGTACCAGCGAGCGTTATGCGTTGAGCATCGCGTCAAGCACTGCCTGAAGACTGGCGACATCATAGGGCTTCTTGAGAAACGCGCTGAATCCTTGCCTCCCATCGCTCAGGGCAATAGCATCGTCAGAGTATCCGCTGGAGATGATCGCCTTCACCAGGGGATCGATCTCGCATAGTTTCCCGCGGAAGCGAGCCTCGAGATTTTTTACCGCACCGTGTTCCCGAAGGCCCTCGACCAGCCTTTTCCTGTCATCGGGGTCGACCCATATGTTCAGCGCAAGGGATGTCTTGCCGACGGCCTCTTCCTCGGTATACTCCAGGATGCGGGTGAATCCCTCGTTGACCGAGACGTATTCGCCGTCCTTGAGGCGGTTCATATTGATTGCATCCGGGCTCGTATAGAACACTTTCCGGAACTTTTCTTCGCTGACCCTCAGCGCCTCCTCCGCCCGCTTGCGTTCGGTGATGTCGCGAATGACATGCAGAACTTCGTCCTGGTCCAGAAATACAATGCGGTCATCGTAGAATCGCGCTTCGCCGTGCACGTCCAGTTCGTACTCGAGCGTTCGCGGCTTGCCTGACGCGAACACCTGGCCCATAAGCTCGATCGCCCGGCCGGCGATCGGCGCGGGGAGAACATCCTGGATTTTTTCCCCAGGAACACGTGGGGCGGAACGTACAATGTCGAAGCGTCGGAGCAGCGATAGTCCCGTATCGTACCTTCGCGGGCTATGCGAAACAGCAGGTCGGGAAGGGCGTTGATCAGCACGCGATTCTCCGATTCACTTCGTTTCAGCGACTCCTCGGCCCGCTTGCGTTCGGTGATGTCCTGGGTGATGGCCATGACGCGGGGAACGCCGTTCAGGACGATTTTCTTCAGGGAGATGTCGCGCCAATACGTCCGCCCCTCCCGGTCGAGGTCCTTCCATTCGAAGCGCTGCGGGCCTTCCGCAGCGGCCTTGCGGACCCATCGCGCGACATCCCGGAGGGAATAAGGCTCCGGCAGCCA
>DATIZR010000031.1 GCA_035516965.1 Nitrospirota bacterium | reverse complement strand
GTGATGTAAGGAGAAAGCCATGTTCGGTCTCGGATTGCCTGAAATAATGGTCATCTTTGTCATAGCGCTGATTGTCTTCGGGCCGAAGAAACTTCCCGACCTGGGGAAATCCCTCGGACGCGCCATGGCGGAGTTCAAGAAGGCCTCGGAGGAGTTCCAGGAGTCCATGAAGGCGGAAATGAAAGAAGTGGAGAAGCAGGCCGACCTGGAAGAGGTGAAGAAACTCACCCACATGGACCTTTCCGAGATAACCCAGGACCAGGCTTTGAAGCCGGCCGACGACCAGCAGGGAACGGAGCAAAAAACGGACCAGGCGCTTGACCAGAAGAAGCCGGGAGAGGAGCCGCATGCCTGAACAAGAGCTGCGCATGTCCTTCTGGAACCATCTCGACGAGCTCCGGAAAAGGATCATCCGCGCCCTGCTCTGGATCGCCATCGGGTTCGGCGTCTGCTTCTCCTATTCCGAGGACATCCTGCGGCTCCTGATGTGGCCGATGAACGCCAAGCTCGTTGTCCAGAGCTCGTTCCCGTTCCTCACGTCGGTCCCGGCCAAGGTCCAGCAGAAGCTGCATTACACGACACTGATCGAGCCCTTCTGGACCCATCTCAAGATCGGGCTGATCGCCGGCCTCATGCTGGTGTTCCCGATGGTTGTGTACCAGGTCTGGCGGTTCATCGGTCCGGGGCTGATGTCGAAGGAGCGGAAGTACGCAGGCGTCTTCGTCTTTTTCTCGACGGGCTTCTTCGTCCTGGGCATGCTGTTCTGCTACCTGCTCCTCCTGCCTTTCGCGATCCCGTTTCTGCTCGAGTACAAGACCGAGGACCTCGTCGCGATCCTCAGGCTCGGCGATTACATCGATTTCGTTCTCAAGTTCCTCCTGGCCTGCGGCCTGGTGTTCGAACTGCCGCTCGTCATCGTCGTCCTGAGCCGCATCGGGATCGTCACCCCCGACGGGCTGGCGAAATACCGCAAGTACGCCTTCCTGGGCGCGTTCATCCTCGGCGCCATCCTGACTCCGACGCCGGACGTATTCAACCAGACCATCATGTCCATCCCCATCTATCTCCTCTACGAGGCAGGCATCCTTGCAGCGCGCCTGTTCGGCAGGAAAAAGAAGGCGTCGGACTCCACGGACCTGACCGAAACGTGAGAAATCGGGAATAGGGAGGGGCAACCTATCGTGGTTGCCCTGCTGGGCCTGTAACAAAGTCCTGATCGGGCGGCTACAAGGGCCGCCCCTACAGGCCATCCGTGGCAGGTTGTTTATGAAAACAATCTCCTTCGTTGCCGCGGCATCGAACAGCGGCAAGACAACGCTTATTGAAAAGGTCGTGCGCGTTCTGAAGGCCCGCGGCTACAGCGTCGCGGTCATCAAGCATGCGTCGCGTGGGTTCGATCTCGACCGGCCGGGCAAGGACTCCTGGCGGTTCCGGCAGGCCGGGGCGGATCACGTCGTGCTGGTGGGGCCGGGCCAGATGGCGGTTCTGAGCACGATCGACCAGGAGCCGGGCATCGAAGAACTCGAGCGGGCAGTGGACGCCGACATCATCATCAGCGAGGGCTTCAAGCAGACCGCCGGGAACCGGATCGAGGTGTTCCGCTCCGGCGTCTCCGGCAATCATCCGCTCTGCCTTGACGATCCTTCTTTCCTTGCCCTCGTGAGCGACCGGCCGTTCGATACCCCTCTTCCCCGCTTCGATCTCGATGACGCAGACGGAGTGGCGGAGTTCATCCTCGGACGGATTGCGTCAGACGGCGAGGAGAGGGGCCCGTGCAAATTCTGATTGTCAGATAATGTTTACCTCTGATTCATCTTGGAAATCGATGTTTATCGTTGACTTTCCGGACGGATTTTCATATTTTATGGTGTCCGGTCGTGGGTTCGCTGAACAGGGCATCGTGATGATGCAAGGGAAGGAGCATGCATGTCGGGAGCACGGTCAAAGAGGTTGTTCGAAGAGGCAAAAAAGCACATCCCGGGCGGCGTGAACAGCCCGGTGCGGGCGTTCCGTTCGGTGGGAGGCGAGCCGCTCTTCATTAAAAAAGCGAAGGGCTCGAAGATCATTGATGCCGACGGGAAGACCTACATCGACTATGTGCTTTCCTGGGGGCCGATGATCCTGGGCCACGCGCACCCCAAGGTGACCGCGGCCCTCAAAAAGGCGATCGCAGACGGGACAAGCTTCGGCGCTCCCACGGAACTCGAGATCACGCTGGCCAGGATGGTGAAGAAGGCAGTGCCTTCCATCGAGCTGGTCCGCATGGTGAGCTCGGGCACGGAAGCGACGATGAGCGCGATCAGGGTTGCCCGGGGACATACGGGCCGGGACAAGATCATCAAGTTCGAGGGCGGCTACCACGGTCACGGAAACAGCCTGCTCGTAAAGGCGGGGAGCGGCGTCGCCACGTTCGGGCTGCCCGACAGCCCCGGCGTGCCGACAGAGCTGGCAAAGCTCACGCTGACGGTCCCCTATAATGATCTCGCGGCAGTAAAGGACATCGCAGCCCGGGAGGGCGAACGGATCGCCTGCATCATCGTCGAGCCGGTCGCGGGGAACATGGGGTGCGTACCCCCGGAACCGGGATTTCTCGATGGTCTGAGACAGGTGTGCGACCAATACGGCATCGTTCTTATTTTCGACGAGGTGATGACCGGCTTCCGCGTTGCCTTCGGCGGCGCCCAGCAGCTCTATAAGATCAAACCGGACATGACCTGTCTCGGCAAGGTGATCGGCGGCGGTCTTCCGGTCGGGGCGTTCGGCGGGCGGCGCGAGATCATGGAGAAGGTTGCTCCGATAGGTCCGATCTACCAGGCAGGCACCCTGTCGGGAAATCCGCTCGCCATGACCGCGGGCATCGAAACGCTCAAGCTGCTCGGAAGGCCCGGTGTCTATAAGACCCTTGATAGGGTTTCGGGGGAACTGGAACAGGGGCTGCGCGCCGCTGCCGCGGAAGCAGGCGTGCCGGTCACGTTCAACCGGGTCGGATCCATGTTCACGGGGTTCTTCACGGATCAGAGCGTGAAGGACTTCGCGAGCGCCAAGACATCGGATACGTCCCGGTTCGGCAAGTTCTTCCTGTCCATGCTCAAGAACGGGGTCAACCTGGCTCCCTCCCAGTTCGAGGCGGCCTTCCTGTCCCTGGCGCACACGCGAGCGGACATCACGAGGACGATCGAGGCTGCGCGGAAGAGCCTGAAGGGCTTGTAGGAGATGCGCGAAGCGTGAATGCGGCCGTGCGCATCCCGGTCTTCCGCGGAGACGCGTGAACCACAGTTTCCCAGCCATCCCGCGACTTGACATCCCCCGGCTGCGCCGTGCGTGGCATGCGTCGTAACCCTCGCCCTGCACTCGCGTCTGGCATGGCCTGTATTCGCGCAATGCACTCGTAAGCACTGGCCACAAGCTCGTAAACCGCTGGGTGCAAGGGGGAGGACGCATTATGAGCGGGAGCCTCCGGCTCCTGCTGGAGGGGGATCCGCTGGAAGAAAAGGACAGAAAGCTCCTGCGCATGGTCGGCGTCCTGAGCACCGTCGGCCTGACCATGGTGTTCGCCACGGTGATCGGCCTGTTCGTCGGGCGCTGGCTTGACCGGAAACTGGGCACCTCGCCATGGCTCACGGTAGTGTTCCTGCTTTTCGGCATCTTCGCAGGATTTCGGAACCTCTTTGTGGCTGCACGGAAAAGCCAGGAAGAACTGGACCGATCCGATAAGGAAGATACATGAGCGATCCGGTTGATGTACGAACGCAGGCGGTGGCGGCGGTCCTCAGGGGCGTGGGGAAGAAGGCGGGGATGATCGTTTCGGCTGCAGCGGCAGGTGTCCTCCTGTTCGCCGTCCTGCGCGGCGACCGGTGGTGGTTCCTTCCCCTGAGCGTTCTGGCCGGCGGCGTGCTCGGCCTGCTGAATTTCCGGTGGCTTGCCCTTGCGGTGCAGAGGGTATACCTGAGGCAGGGGGCGAGGGCCGGGGCCTCGAACCTCGCGGCGGCCATCATCAGCATCCTCAAACTATCCGTTATTTTTATCATCTTGTTCATCGTGATCAAATGGCAGCTGCTTGACGTGTTCGGCCTTGTGGCCGGACTGTCGCTCTGCTTCCTCGCGATCATATGGGAGGGCGCGGTCACGATGAAAAACACGCTTAAAAACGACCAGCCGTAGTGCGCATCCGGTGTCGGAACACTGCATGAGTCATACGTCATAAGGGAGGGGAGTACGCATGAAGAACCATGTTCTAAGGCCGCTATTCGTGGTTCTGGGGATGGTGGCGCTGATCCTGATCGCGCGCATGTTCATCGTTCCCAGGGACTTCGGGATCGGCGATCGGGGCTACATGTACGGGTGGCACCGCAGGGGAAACGAGGAGGACTGGAAAAAGTTCAAGGTCAAATACATGGGCAAGGAGTACTGCAAGGACTGCCACACCGACAAGTACGACAGCATCAACAAGACGCCGCATCACATCATCCCCTGCGAGGACTGTCACGGTCCGGCGGGGACGCCCGAGGGGATCGTGCACTATGACGAGAAGCTGCCAAAGCTGCCCATCGACAAGAGCCGGGCGCAGTGCCTGCGCTGCCATTTCCCGCTGCCGTACCCGACGAGCTTCCGGTCGAAGATCCGGGGCATCGATCCCGACAAGCACAATCCCGACATCGAATGCTCCACCTGCCATAATCCTCACAATCCGATGGAGGGCCTGAGATGATATCGCGAAGAAAGTTCCTGAAAAATGCCGCGCTGGGCATAGCCGGGATGTCGATCCCCCTTGCGGCGCTTGAGATCATCGATCCGAAAAAGCTGTTCGCCGAGGTGGCCGCGGACAAGGCGGCCGTGCGGTGGGCGTTCCTCGTCGACACCTACAAGTGCGTGGGCTGCGGCATGTGCGTCAAGGCCTGCAAGCTGGAGAACGAGATCCCCTATGACGCGAATGTGACAAGGACCTGGGTAGAGCGGTACGTCCTGACCAAGACCGGAAAATTGTACGCCGACACCCCCAAGGGGGCGCGTGACGGCTTCACGACCGCGAAGATCGATGAGAACGCTGATGGCATCAAAGACATCAGCAAGGAGGGCATCGAGAAGGCGTTCTTCGTGCCGAAGCTGTGCAACCAGTGCGACAATCCTCCCTGCGTGCAGGTCTGCCCCGTGGGTGCGACCTACCAGGCGCCGGACGGCGTCGTCCTGGTGGACCGGACCTGGTGCATCGGCTGCGGCTACTGCATCATGGGGTGCCCCTACGGCGTGCGGTTCTTCCACCCCGTCTACCATACGGCCGAGAAGTGCAATTTCTGCTATCACCGCATCACGAAGGGGCTCAAGACCGCCTGCGTCCAGGCCTGCCCCTTCGGAGCCCGCCAGATCGGGAACATCAAGGATCCCAACGACCCCGTGACGCTTACCATGCGAACGCAGCGGGTCGGTGTGCTGAAGAGCGAATACGGCACGAAACCCCAGGTGTACTACATCGGCCTGGATGAGGAGGTCAGATAGCCATGGTACACGGAGAACTTTGGACCGTCAAGGAACTGTTCGTCACTCCCAATGAATACATCTACTGGAGCATACAGATCGTCATGTACCCCTTCATGACGGGGCTCGTGGCCGGGGCCTTCGTGCTCTCCTCGCTCTACCACGTGTTCGGCATCCAGAAGCTGAAGAACATGGCGCGGTTCGCGCTGGTCTTCTCCTTTGCCCTGCTCTTCGCCGCGCCCATGCCGATCGTGCTCCATCTGCAGTTTCCCTTTCGCGGCGTCGAGATCTTCATGACCCCGCACTTCACCTCGGCCATCGCAGCCTTCGGCATCGTGTTCTTCACCTACGGCGCGATCGTCGCTTCGGAGCTCTGGTTCCTCTACCGGAAGCACTTTGTGGAGGTATCGCTCAAGCTCAGGGAAAAGCAGGACAAGACCCTGGTCGAATGGATCAGGTACTTCATCTTCTGCTCCCTGACGCTCGGCGTGTACGACGTCAGCGAAGAGTCGCTCCACCGGGACGAAAAGGCCATCAAGTTCCTTGCCGGGCTCGGCATTCCCGTGGCCTGCTTTCTCCACGGCTACGCGGGGTTCATCTTCGGTTCGGTGAAGGCCAACGCGCTCTGGATGACCCCGCTCATGCCGGTCATCTTCATCATGTCCGCGATCGTTTCCGGCATCGCGCTCTGCATGCTCACCTATATCGTGACCATGGAGATACGGAAGTTCCTCGCCAAACGCAAGAGGGCCTCCTATGCCGGCCTGCCGTCGCAGGAGCAGCTCAAGAGCGTCGAGATCAGCGTCGTGCAGATGACGGCGAAGTATCTTCTGGCATTCATGGTGGCGGCGATCAGCCTCGAACTTCTGGACATCATATTCCGGGGCTATACCGCGGTCAAGTCGTGGGATATCTTGAGAAGCGTCATTTACGAACGGGATTTCGGCGATATCTTCATCCTGCAGTACGGCATCGGCAATCTCCTCCCACTCATCATGTTCCTGGTCCCGGGGCTGACGATCCGCCGGGCAGTCCTTGCCAGCGTTCTTGTGCTGTTCGGCGTTTTCATGATGCGGTGGAACGTCGTGATCGGCGGCCAGGCCTTCTCGCTCACCTTTGCCGGCTACATGCATTATCACTTGCCGATCGTGCCCCATAACTGGGAAACGGTCAAGGAGGGCCTCGTCGGCGCGCTCGGCATCTTCATCATGCCCTTTGTCCTGTTCACGGTGATCACCAAGATATTCCCCGTGTTCGAAAGCCAGGAAGCCCATTGATCTTTTTCATCCGTCGTTCTCCCGGGCGATCGAAGCCCGGGAGAACGATTCATGATCTCCGCTCACATCAGCATCAGCGCTGTCAGTTTTATCAGCATTTCCGCTCAAATTAGAATTAGAGTTTGCAATTGGAATCGGAAACATATTACTATAGGTCCGTTGCTCCTGCAGTTCCTGATGCCTGTCTGGTCTCCACTCCTTCTCGAAAGGACCGGATCACATGACCAACAAAGAAAGAGCTCTCGTTCCTGTCTCGCTCGTGTTTCTGGTCATCCTTACGGCGTTCGCCGCGCTCGCGGCCGAACCGGAAACCCCCAGCAAGAAGTTCTTCGTTCCTCCCCCGCCGTTCACTCCCGGGATCTTCCCCTGCTCCCAGTGCCACGCAGGCATGCCGGTAAACAGGCAGCCCCGGAAGCTCGAAATGCACCAGGAGATCGTGCTGAAGCACATGCCCGGCGGCTGGTGCTTCGACTGCCACAATCCTTCCAATCGCGACATGCTGCGCCTCGCCAACGGCAAGCTCGTTCCGTTCGATGAATCGTACAACCTCTGCGGCCAGTGTCACGGCACGATCCTGCGCGAATGGAAGGCCGGGCTGCACGGGAAGAGGACCGGCATGTGGAACGGCGAGAAGCAGTACCGCCTCTGCGTCCATTGCCACTGGCCCCATGATCCCCGGTTCAAGCCCTTAAAGCCGCTGCCGCCCCCGGTGAAACCGTCCGATATCAAGTAGGAACCGACGAGGACCGCGATGAAGAAAATCATGAAGAACAGAGAAGGGATCCATGTTGACCGGAGATCGTTCCTGAAAGGCGCTGCGCTCGGACTCGCCGGGGCCGCGCTCCCGCTGCAGAACGCCGATGCCTCGTTCTGGGAGTCGTTCTTCCAGAAACATTTCCACGAGATGAACGACGCCGAGATCCAGCAGGTGCTGAACCGGCTGGAGCAGGAATACGAGCAGCAGTACCGGAAGAAGATCAGCGTGGGCAACGAGAAGGCGCTTCCGGGGGTCCAGTTCGGGTACGGGCTGGACCTGTCCCGCTGCATCGGCTGCAGAAGGTGTGAGTACGCCTGCGTGGACGAGAACAACCAGTCCAAGGACCCGCAGATACACTGGATCAGCGTGCTGCGCTTCAAGAAAGGCGAAAAGTGGGTCGATCTGGAGGACTCGGAGAAATACTACAACCCGGAGCTCGTTCCCGAACCCGACTACTTCTACATGCCGGTCCAGTGCCAGCAGTGCGAGAACCCGCCCTGCGTCCGGGCCTGTCCGACCCAGGCGACCTGGAAGGAGCCGGACGGGATCGTGGTCATCGACTACAACTGGTGCATCGGATGCCGGTACTGCATGGCCGCCTGCCCTTACGGCGCGCGCCATTTCAACTGGGCCGAGCCGAAGAGGCCGGCCGAGGAGATCAACACCAAGACCCATTACCTCGGCAACCGGCCGCGGTATAAAGGGGTCGTGGAGAAGTGCACCTTCTGCATCCAGAGGACCCGGAACGGCAGGTACCCGGCGTGCGTGGAGGCCTGCCCGGTCGGGGCGCGGAAGTTCGGCAATCTGCTCGACCCGGAGAGCGAGATCCGGTATGCGATCGAGCACAAGCGGGTCTTCCGGCTGAAGGAAGACCTGAACACCTATCCGAAGTTCTACTACTTCTTCGCGTACGGCGTGTAGGAGGGCCAGTCATGGGAAGCCTGATCAAGAATTTCTTTATCGCCCTGCGGCAGGTCTTCATCGGCGACCGCACATACTACCTCTGGGTGGCCTTCCTGTCCTTTTTCATCATCCTGGGGGCGAGCGCGTACGCCGACCAGCTGAACCGCGGACTGATCACCACGGCCATGCGTGACCAGGTGTCCTGGGGCCTCTTCATCTCGAACTTCACCTTCCTGGTCGGCGTTGCAGCGGCGGCCGTGCTGCTCGTGGTGCCGGCCTATCTCTACAACTTCAAGCCCATCAAGGAGATCGTGCTTTTCGGGGAGCTGCTCGCCGTGTCGGCCATCTCCATGTGCATCCTGTTCATCCTGGTGGACATGGGCCAGCCCCTCCGGGTCTGGCACATCCTGCCCATCGTGGGGGCCATGCACTTCCCCGCATCGCTGCTCGCCTGGGACGTGGTCGTGCTGAACGGGTACCTCGCCATCAACGCCATCATCGCCTTTTACGTCCTCTACCGGCTTTCGATCGGCAAGGAATACAGCATGTCCGTGATCGGCCCTCTCATTATCCTCTCCATCCCCTGGGCCGTCAGCATCCATACCGTGACCGCCTTCCTCTACAACGGCCTGTCCTCGCGGCCGTTCTGGAACGCCTCGATCCTCGCCCCGCGGTTCCTTGCGTCGGCCTTCTGCTCGGGCCCGGCGATCATGCTGCTGCTGTTCCAGATCATCCGGAAACGGTCCGAGGTCGAGATCGACAACCGGGCCATCTTCAAGATCGCCGAACTGATCGCCTATGCCATGGGCATCAACCTGTTCCTGCTGGGGGCCGAGGCGTTCAAGGAGTTCTACTCGGGCGCCGTGGATTCCTATTCCATCCAGTACCTGTACTTCGGGCTCCACGGCAAGGCGAGCCTGGTTCCGTGGATGTGGTCGGCGTCCCTGTTCAACATCACGGCGTTCTTCCTGTTCCTCTTCCCGAAGACGCGGGAGAACTTCTTGACGCTGAACATCGGCTGCGTCCTCATCATCATGGGCGTGTACATTGAGAAAGGCATGGGGCTGATCGTTCCCGGGTTCGTTCCCGACACGCTGGGCGAGATCTATGAATATTCGCCCACCACGTCGGAGATCCTCATCACGATGGGCATCTGGGCCGCGGGCGCCCTGCTGTACACGTTGCTGCTCAAGTTCGCGGTCCCCATCTACACGGGCAAGCTGAGGTTCGAAACGAAGAGGCAGGCGGGGTAGGGGCCGCCGTTTGAGATGTGGGTTTCCCGGGCCAAGGCGGAATGTCCGATTGCCGAACGCCATACCGGGACCGGGGCGGTTCCCCGTATCGCGGGGAGAATACTCCTTTAGGGGGTTTACATGAAGAGGCGCAAATTTCTGAAGATCGCCATAGCCTTTCTCGGATCCATTACGCTGACGTCCTTTTTCTATGCGCTGGTGAGATTCCTTTCGGCGCTCCCCTCGCGCATGGCGGAGACAAGGAGGCTGATCATCCGCAAGGGCGACATTCCGTCCGGCGAAGCGAAGAACTTCGTTTACCGGGACGCTCCCGCGGTCATCATAAACCGCCCGGATAAAGGGTTCATAGCGCTGTCCAGGACCTGCACGCACCTCGGCTGCCTCGTCGAGTATCATCATGGCACGCAAAGGCTGGTCTGTCCCTGTCATGCGGGGAACTTCGACCTCGAAGGAAATGTTCTGTCCGGTCCTCCGCCGAAGTCATTGGCGGCCATTCCCTTCAGGATCGAAGGGGAAAACATCGTCATAGGGTGAGGTTATCACTATGTGGAAGAAGATCGTAAACTGGCTTGAAGTGAGGGTCGGTCTGGATAACTTCATTCAGACAGAGGTCATCGAATACCGGATCCCGAAGAACATCAATCTGTTCTATACGCTGGGCTTTCTCGCCGTGGTCGCCTACACGGTTCAGGCGGTGACCGGGATCGTGCTGCTCATCTATTATATCCCTCATCCGGATCATGCGTTCCGCAGCGTCCAGGACATCATGACCAAGGTCCCTTATGGGTGGCTGTTCCGGCAGATGCACACGGTGGGCAGCAACCTGATGATCAGCGTGGTCCTGCTGCACATGATCACCGTTTTCCTGATGGGGAACTACAAGCGGCCGCGGGAGCTTACCTGGCTGGGGGGCGGCCTTTCCCTCCTCATCACGATCATGTTCGGCCTGAGCGGCTACCTGCTGCCCTGGACGCAGCTCAGCTACTGGGCGACGACCGTGGTGACCTCCATGCCCACGGCGCTGCCCCTCATCGGCGAGCCCATCGCCCGTATCCTGAGAGGCGGGGACAGCGTCACGCATATCACGCTCAGCAGGTTCTTTGCGATCCATGTGGCGATCCTGCCGCCCCTCTTCCTCTCCCTCATCGGGATCCATTTGTTCCTCATCAACAGGATCGGCATTTCCGCAACGCCCTTCGGCCTGCAGGATGAGGAAAAGCGTCCACTGACCGAGTACCACAGAAAGACCCACCCTGACGGTTACTCCTATTATCCGCTCTTCTTCCAGAAGCAGATGTACATGCTCATGGGGTACTTCGCCGTGATGTTCCTGATCATTACGTTCTTCCCGAACCTGTTCTTCCCCGATGAAGCAAATGTGCCCGCCGACCCGTACCGGACGCCTCATGAGGTGCACCCGGCATGGTACCTCCTTCCGCCGTACCAGCTCCTGAGGCTCATTCCGAACAAGTTCCTCGGGATCACGATCCAGCTCGTCCTGGTCCTTGTGTTCCTCGGCTGGCCGTTCCTCGATACCTATCGGGAGAAGAACGTTTTAAAGAGGCCGATCCTGCGCGGGGTCTTCATCTTCCTGATCGCCGTGTGGATCGTCCTGCTGTTCTGGGGGAGGATCTAATGATGAGATATCTATTCTGCTTAGCAGCGGCTCTTTTCCTTCTCCCCTCCGTGAGCGTTGCCGATTACCGTGAGGAATTCGAGAAGGGATTTCTGACGAAGCCCTGGGCCGGCGAACAGATCGAACAGAACCTGTGCATCTCCTGTCATGCATCGGACACCATGAAGCCGGAATTCCAGAACATCGTCGAGGCATGGCAGGCCAGCTGGCATGCGCAGAACAACATATCCTGCGAACATTGCCACGGCGGCGACCCGAAGGACGCGGCACTGTCCATGTCGCCCCAGCGCGGGTTCGTCGGGGTCCCGACGCCCCAGTCGGTGCCGGAATTCTGCGGGAAATGCCATATCGGCATCCTGTCGAATTACGTCGAGAGCGGCCACGGGAAGGCACTGAAGGCGTTGCGGAAGGCGCCCAGCTGCGTCACTTGCCACGGATCGCACAATATCCAGAAGGCGAGCATCAACATCATCAACGAGCAGCTCTGCACGAAATGCCATTCCTATGAGCGGGCGAAGAACATGAAGCAGGCGCTCTTCCTGACCGAAAAGAGGATCAGCGAACTGGGAGAGGGGCTCTTGGACCTGAAACGCCAGGGGTTCTACGCTGACGCCGACGAGAAGGCGCTGTTCAGCACACAGGCCGAGTTCCGAACGCTCTTTCATACGGTGGACGTCAATCTGGTCCAGGAAAAGACCGGGGAGGTGAGCACAGAGCTCGACCGGATAGACCAGAATGTACGGTCTGCGTTCCGGGAGCTGAGTTTCAGGCGGAATTTCTCAGCGTTCCTGCTGCTGCTGTTCGTCGGCCTGGGTACCGGTATCTTCCTGCTGACCTGGAAGGGAAAGGATTAACGACGACGAATGTTTCCCGGAGGGTCTCGTCTCTTTGCCGGGATGCGAACAGGATTTCGACAGCCCCTGAAACACTCGCAAGGCGGGACCCCGGTCCCGCCTTTTTTCGGGTCAACCGTTTTGTAACAAAACTGCTTTCTGCAAATTCCCAAAAAAAACGTACAATGACTGAACTCTTTTGCCCGGGGTTATGAAATCTGTTGACATGTCCTTTTGCTCATGTTATAAAAAAGGGCTTATTGACATGAGATTTTTTTGGATTTGGTTGGGGGTAGTACATGAGTTGGGTAGCTGAGAAATTGAACGATCTGAAGAACAGGCTCAAGGAGCCCATTTCCCTGAAGGCAAAACTGCTCATCATCGCGCTCATCCTGATCATCGTAACCGGCGGCGGTTTTATCTCGTACAAGTTTTATGATTTCACCCAGAATAATCCCAAATTCTGCGTCGGCTGCCATCTGATGCAGTCGGCCTACGACAGCTGGTCCCAGAGCGAACATAAACAGCTCAATTGTCATGATTGTCATCATCTCACGATCCCGGAACAGAACCAGCTGCTGATCAGCTTCGTGCTGCACCGTCCCAACAAGGTGCCCGAGCGGCATGGTCAGATCCTCGTGAGCCAGAAATACTGCAACCAGTGCCATACCGAAGGAAAGGCCACGCGCATCAACAAGTCGCTCTTCCATGCCAAGCACGTGTACATGGAGCAGATCGAGTGCACCGAATGCCACGGCGAGGTGAAGTCGGACAAGTCAGGGCTGCATCGCTTCCTCCCGACCGAGAAGTTCTGCAACAAGTGCCACAAGGACAAGCAGGTGCACGGAGAGGGCATGGGCGGCCTTGCCTGCATCAACTGCCACACGGACCGGACACGGGACCTCAGACCCGGACGGAAGAAATGCCTCTACTGCCACAGCGAGAGCGAGGCGATCCGGAAGGAGCTCATCGCCGACGGCACCATGGACGTCCGCTTCTTCCCGCCGAACTCCGCGGTGATCAAGAAGGCGGTCAAGATCCAGGTCACCGACACTTCACCCATGCAGTTCTACTGCTACGAGTGCCACAAGCCGCACACGCCGGGCAAGGTGAAGCCGAAGAGCGAGGACTGTCTGAAGTGCCACTCGAATGTGCCGAAGGTCGGCAAGCACAAGGTTCACCTGGGCATGGACATGCAGTGCAAGGACTGCCACAAGCCGCATCTCTGGAAGGTGACCGAGGCCTCGGCCAAGAAGGACTGCGTCGCCTGCCACGAGTACCGGAACCCCAAGGCGTTTCTGTAGGTTTTTCCCCCCGTGATGAGGTGTCAACCTTGTCGGAACCGGGGTGTCAAATAGGCAGTATGCATTACCTTGATGAAAGGAGGTGAATCCTAGAATGAAAAAGCTTATCGTCGTAGCAGTTGCAGTTGCCGTGACCCTGGCTCTTTCCGTTTCGGCGTTCGCAGTTCCGGCCGGCAAGACCGTGGAGTTCGAGGCAAAGGGAGCAGGCAAGGTGGTGTTCGACGGCAAGGTCCATGCAGACAAGGGCCTCAAGTGCGCCGATTGTCATCAGTCCGGTCTCTTCAAGATGAAGAAGGGCGCCGACACCATCACGATGGCGGCCATCAACGAAGGCAAGTTCTGCGGTGCCTGCCACAACGGCACCAAGGCGTTCAGCGCCAAGGACGCAGCCAGCTGTGCAAAGTGCCACAAGAAGTAAGAAGGAAGATGTCATTATCCGGTAGTAGAAGCCCTCATGCATTGTCATGAGGGCTTTTTTATTCTTCCGGAGAGTAGCACTTTGTTGCTGATTATAACATTCTCATTATCCGGCCCCGCACTTTTTTCTGCTGCCCTGCCTTGACACCCGGCAGTTTTTCGATTACCTTTGATGTCAGCATTTCGAGAATCACTCTCCGGGACCCGTACGGACGTTCGCAGCACTGGGATCATCCTCGCTCCGGCGAGCATAAATTTCGAATGAAAGGAGGTGAAATACTGAATGAAAAAAGTTATCGTTCTTGTTCTGATCGTGATGTTCGCGGTAGCAGGCACGGCGCTTGCGGTCGGCCCGGGCAAAAGCCTGGACTTTGACGGCAAAGGAGCCGGCAAGGTTGTGTTCAGCGGAGATGCTCATAAGGCTTTGAAGTGCGGCGAGTGTCATCCGGCCCTCTTCAAGATGAAGAAGGGTTCCACCGTGATGACCATGAAGGACATGGAGGCCGGCAAGGCCTGCGGCGCATGCCACAACGGGACCAAGGCGTTCGGCGTGAAGGACGCGGCCGCTTGTGCAAAGTGCCACAAGAAGTAAGCTGTCATTATCCGGAAGCAAACAACCCTCACGGGATTTCCCGTGAGGGTTTTGTTTTGAGACCGGAACAACCTGCCCGTCCAGGCCAGGACCCTACGCGAGCACCATCGTAAAGAGCATCGGAACGTGCATGAGATCGACACCCGCTCTGTTCGCACCCTGTCGCTCTTCAGCATGTGCCATGGAATACCCAGTCATTCTTTTCCAACCGGTAGTGCAATTCTTTGCTATAGTAATTTTAAGTCCGGAACAATTGGGCAAGCCAATGCAAGGCAGCGTGCCGGCATCCGTTCAGCCGTTCATCATGCCAGATCGAACCGATCGGTGAAAGAAGATCGTTCTTTCAGGATCAAGGAGGGAACAAGGGAATATGGAAGAAGGCCTGCCGGAAATAGATAAGAATGAGAAAATGCACAAGGAGATCGACACTCTCTTGGAGCGGCTGCTGGCAGTCGAAAGAAAAGTAGATGCTATCGCCCAGCATCTGGGAGTGAACGGAGCGGATCTCGGCCTGGGCGATCCTTACGCGAAAAAGGGCGGAGAGGAATAGAACCCGCAGCGGAAAAAAAACGAAAAAAGAAGTAGGAGTAGAAGAGCAGGGCTGCTACATCCCCACGTGTTCTCAATACATCTCTGAACTAATCCGGCCTGCTGTGAATGTACCTTTCAGTCGATAGGTCGGACAGAGCAAGGCGAAACCCGATGCAATGCAATCATATCATTTTCCGGGACATGATGCGCTTCACTTCGTTCTACCCAACCTGCAGTCTCGCCGGCTGTCGCTCCACACGGAGAATAGTTAACTTCTACCCGCCTCCGGTGACGATCGATTTGCTATACTATAATTGCTCAGTAATTGCTCAGTTCGATGATGCTTAAAGCGGAGGGGAGAAGCGCGGCGCAGCTGTTCCTGCTCTCGCCCTCACCAGTTATCAGCAAAACTCTATCAGAGCGCCGGTCCTGATGTCAACAATACCTCATGTATCTTCAAGCCTTATTTACAAGGAGGAGTAGCCATGAAAACGAAAGCGACTACGAGGAGTGCATTGTTGTTTTTATCGCTTGCCGCCATTCTTATCTGTCATCCGCCTTTCGCCGCATCGGACCCGGCGGGCTCCCTTGACAAGGCCCCGCGGTTTACGCTGACGGAATTGAAGCATGTTTCAGCCGAAGACAGCTCGGGTAAGGCCGTAACGCTCTACGACCCGCGGGACCCCTACGCCATATTCATCAATTACGAGCTCGGCATGCACTGTGTCGGCTTCGACATCTCCTATTGCTGCGTCATCCCTCCTTACAACAGCATTCAGGCCCAGGCCGTCAGGACCGGCGCGCGGGGAGAACGGCCCCGTCTTCTGTCCCCGGATGACGGCATATCGCTCGCTTACTCGATCAGGGACAATAGCTACAGCGAAGGCAATAAGATGCGGTACTGGCAGGTGCCGAAGGACGTGTACGGAAACGGGAGGATGGACGATCCAGGCGATTCCATGGCAAACTACGTCTGGACTCACCTTTTCATATACAAGGACCTCGAAGGTACGATCCCTCCCGACTGGTCGGATGCAAAACGTCTGTTCGTCGGAAAACAGATCCAGGTCCCGACGGACGCGGGCCCCACCGGAAAGAGCCTCGCGGGCGGCTCCCTGGCCTATGCGGGAGGCACGGGCGGGAACAAGGTCTTTACCGATTCCCTGATCCCGGACGTCAGGAACATACAGCTTACGCTCACGGCGTCCTATCTGTGGGACGCGCTGGGGCTCCCCCTGACGGCGTTCAACGACAGCGCGAGGAAAGGGACCATTCGCACTGTCTCGCACAAAGACTTCCAGCCCTTTCAATACTCGGTGGTCCGGCTCGGCGACAAGGACGGCAAGCCCGTCATGGTCAATGGCAAGCCGATAGAATTCTTCGGCACCAACCCCGTCGATCTTCCGAACTGCTACGACTGCCACTCGCGGGAGGGAAAGGCGGCGAGGATGTCCCGGCAGGAAGGCCTGACCCTGTTCGATAAGGAGTATGCCTACTGGAAGAAGAACTATCCCGACGTATCGGAGTTCATGGCCCGGCTTTCCGAATCGTCCATCAATGTGCTTGAATTGCACGACAAGCACAACGGAACGGCCCTGCTCAAGGAGTATAATCCCGACGTGGCCTTCAACCGGCTCGGCTCCGTGGGGCCGGTGAACTGCGCAGACTGCCACGGCGACAATGTATCCGGAAACCTCCAGTCGCCGCGGCCCACGGCGACCGGATACAAGGCGGTGAAGGCAAAGCCCCTGACCGAGGCCATCCACGCGGCCCACGCCGCGTTCATCCCCATGCCGGACAAGGCGGGAAGGACCCAGAGCTGCCAGGCCTGCCATCCGACCCACTGGCAGCAGAAAACGATGAACGACGAAACGAATCCCTACTGGATCCTGGATAAGGAGGGAAACCCCCGGTTTACGAACTCCGACCTGCGCATCGCCGGCGGCGGATGCTATCTGAGGAGGGACGCGCACACGAACCCCGCAGTCAAACCGCCCTTCTTCCTGAACCGGATCGGGAAGTGGTATCTTAAGGAAGTGAGCATGAAGGACGAGACGGGAAAGCCGGTCAGGGAAATGAGGGGGCTGTACTGCTCCAATTGCCATAATCACCTGGCCCACGAGCTGTATAACTTCGACGATCTCAGTGATGTTGCCACCCAGCAGGGCAGGACCCTGCGGAACAAGCCGCTCGCGGAGGTCGTGAAGGCCGTGGCCAGCGGCGATGAGAAAAAATTCAAAACCTACTTCGCCGACCCCGTCGTCGGGGCAGAGGGAAATCCGCTTGCCTCCTTTTATGGAAACCATACGGGAGCGACGCTCGTCAAAGCGTCCAAGGACAGCGCCGGAAAGCTCAAGCTCCTCGCCTGGAATGCTAAGGAAGGCGATCCGGTGCCTTACGACGGAGCATCAGCAGGCAAGGACTGGTGGCTGGCTGCGGGTGAGCCGCATTGCGCCGACTGTCACCTCGCGCCCTTTGTCGAGAGTGAAGGCGGGAACTACTTCCCCATCGATCAACCGAACAAGTATTCGCTCTACCGATACTCGAAGGCCCACGGCACCCTGGCCTGCCAGTCCTGCCACGAATCGATCCACGGGCTATACCCGGTCCGTGATGAAGGCCCGCAAGGAGCCGTCGATGAGACGTCCCACCAGCAGGCGCTCCAGTTCAGCCCCGATGGGAAATACGCGGGTCCCGTTACCTGTACCGCCTGCCACCGGGTGAACGAAAAGGGCGTGCCGGTCCAGCTTGAGGGCACGGAGTATTATACTGATTACTGGGCATCGGTGGCATTGCTCCATTTCATGAGAGCGGGAGATGAGAAGCTGCCTGTCAACAAGCTCATGGAAAAATTCCCTTATAAGAGAGCGCAGAAGGTTGTCGCAGACGGCTGGGAATAACGAGATATGAGTTCCACAAAAGGCCCCTCGAGCGAGGGGCCTTTTTACTTGCATCTATCCTTTTATCACCATGCAAAAGCGAAATATGCGCCTGGCGCGTTTTAAATGCACCTTGTTTTAGGGGAAAGGCGATGATATTCTGTTCACGTTATTTTGGCGTTTACTTAGGGGCGGCTGTTTAGATAATAACCGGCTGGCCGGGTACGGTAAAGGATCATGCTTTACACGGTCAAATCACAACAAACACGGAGGTATAGGGTCATGAAATTACAGAACACAGCCGGTGCAATTCTCATGAGTTTCTCGTTTGTATCACTCCTGGTGACTGGATTCGGCGGTACAGCCGCCGGACAATCGCCGGTCGATGACCTGGCCATAAAGGGGTACGATACCGTCGCATATTTCAAGGATGGCAAAGCGCTGAAGGGCAGCGAGTCATTTACCTTCAAATGGCATGACATGACCTGGTATTTCTCAACCAAGGAGAACCGGGACCTGTTTGCGGCCAGTCCGGAGAAATACGCTCCTCAATATGACGGTTATTGCGCCTGGGCCATGACGGAGTCACGGAAAGCAATAACCGATCCCGAAGTATGGAAGATCGTTGACGGGAAGCTGTACCTGAATTGCAGCCAGACGGCGTATGAAAAATGGAGTCGAGATATCCCCGGTAACATCAAGAAGGCCGACACGAACTGGCTAAAGGTTAGCGGTAAAAAATGATCGGGGGACAGTTGGTAGGTCGGATAGAGCAAAGCGAAACCCGACGCTGTGCAACCAAATCGTTTTTGATAAATATGTTGGGTTTCACGTCGTGCTGCCCAACCTACAGGTTTTACGTTAAGGATGCCATTCTGGGTCCTTCGTTTGTCATTCTGAGCGAAGCGAAGAATCTCGTAGTTAGCTCAGGACAGGCTGAGCCAAGGATATCGTACTTACGATCTCATGACAGACCCTCAACTTCGTTCAGGGTGACAAAATCCGGTCAGGCAGCAGGCCGGTTGGTATTTCCATACGAGTATTCTCAGGGAGAATGAGAGTGGAACAGGAAGATAGCCGATGCGATAGAGAAGAATGGATATCGGCAGAGTGAGATCGCCCATATTCAGAGCGGCATCAGACGGTCTTGCCGGAGTGCCGAAGGAGGATAACTACATGCGACGATCAGCTTCGATATTTGTCCTGGCCATGGCCGTATTTGCTGCCGGATGCGCTCCGAAAGCGCTTCCGCCGGTGGTCGTCAAGGTCCCCGCGCGGCCCATAGCCTACCTGAGCGAGGTAAAGCCGATCCTCGACAAGCGCTGCGTAGTCTGCCACTCCTGCTACAATTCACCCTGCC
>DATIZR010000030.1 GCA_035516965.1 Nitrospirota bacterium | reverse complement strand
TGCCTTCATGTCGGGAACGCCAAGCTGGGCCATGACGCAGCCGTCGATGTACTCCACCATGGAATGGATTATGCTCTGGGGATGGATATGTACGGATATATTCTCGGGCGGCATAGCGAATAGCCACTTTGCCTCTATAACCTCAAGGCCCTTGTTCATCATGGTTGCAGAATCGATGGTGATCTTCCTGCCCATGCTCCAGTTGGGGTGCTTGAGGGCCTGCGCCAGGGTCACGCCGGCCAGGTCCTTTTTCGTAAAGTTCCTGAAGGGGCCGCCCGACGCGGTCAGGATGAGGTTCCTGACGTCCTGGTTCGCGCCGGCCCGCAGGCACTGGAAGATCGCGCTGTGCTCGCTGTCCACGGGAAGGAGCGCCACGCCCCGGGACCGGCACTCGGCCATGACCAGTTCGCCCGCCGTGACCAGCACTTCCTTGTTCGCGAGCGCGATCGTTTTCCCCGCACGGATCGCCGCCATGGTCGGCACCAGCCCGGCCGTGCCGACGATGGCCGAGACCGTGATGTCCGCGGCCTCGGCAGCCGCGACCTGGATCATGCCTTCGACCCCGGAAAAGATACGGACCTTCACGTCCGAGCAGCGCTGTCGCAGCATCCCTGCCGCTTCGGCGCTTGCGACCGCGACGCTCTCCGGCCGGAAGCGGCGGACCTGACGCTCGAGCATCTCGATGTTGTTCCCCGCCGCAAGAGCGACAACGCGGTACCGGTCGGGGAACTTTTCGACGACCGAGAGCGTGGATTGCCCGATGGACCCGGTGGAACCGAGGATGGAGATCTGCTTGACCATAGTGAGGAGTCAGGAGTTGGCAGCCGGGAGACAGGTTACGGACAACAGCGCAAAGACCGTTCTTCCGTATTCTGCCTCGCGGCTCCCCTCTTCCAAATGCTTCATCTCATCTTCAAATAATAGTACAGCACCGGCGCGGCGAACAGCATGCTGTCCATGCGGTCCAGGATGCCGCCATGGCCGGGAATAATGCTTCCCGAATCCTTGACCCCGGCCGCGCGCTTGATGAGCGATTCCACCAGGTCCCCGGCGGTGCCGATTGCGGCAAGCGCCAGGGCAATGCCGACCGCCTCCGTGACGCCGAGGGACGGCATGAACCAGGACCTGCAGATGAGCGCCATCCCCGCCGCTGCGGCCAGCGCGCCCAGGAACCCCTCGACGCTCTTCTTCGGGCTCACCTTTACGTACAGCCGGTGCTTCCCGAAGGGGATCCCTATGGAATAGGCGCCGATATCGGACGCCCAGATGATGAAGAACAGGAACACGAGCCATTGTTTCCCGTCCGCCAGCATGCGGACCGCCACCTGGAAGCTGAAGAGAAAGGCCACGTAGAAAACGCCCAGGGCGGTCACCGAGATGTCCTCCAGGGCTCCGTCCACGGACCGGGGCGAAAAAAGCCTGCCGATCATGACCGCGAGCATGATGGCCGCAAGGGAATACCGGAGTTCGCCGGCGGGGACCGGATGATAGGACTCCAGGACCACAAGCGCGCCGAGGATCATTCCGAGCACGCTGTCGGGCGTGATCCCCCGCGCCTTCGCCATCCGGTAGAATTCATGCTGCCCGACAACAACAGCCACGAGCACGAGCGCCGTGAAGTAGACGGGGTGCAGCCTCCACGTCACGAGGTAGAAGACCGGAAGGAACAGCAGGCCCGAGAGTATCCTTTGTGTGAGCATTCTTGTTCTCCCCGGACCGGGGTCCGGAACAGGTGGATTGCCCGCGCCGGCTACTTGCGGACGAGCTGGTCCTGGGTCAGACCGAAACGCCGCTGCCTGCCCTGGTAGTCCGCGAGCGCGGCCAGGAGGTCCATCTCTGCGAAGTCAGGCCAGAGCGTGTCGGTGAAATAAAGCTCGGCATAGGCGGCCTGCCATAGAAGGAAGTTGCTGATGCGCTTTTCGCCGCTCGTTCGGATGATGAGGTCGGGATCGGGCAGGCCCGCGGTGTCGAGGCATGCCGAAAAAGCCTCCTCGGTGACGACCAATGCCGATCCGTTTGCGGACCACAGCCGCCTGATCGCCTCGAGGATCTCGCCGCGGCCGCCGTAGGAGAGCGCCAGGTTCAGCACCATTCCCGTGTTGTCCGCGGTCTCCGCCATGGCCTTCTCGATCCAGGTCCTGGCCGATGCCGGCAGGCGTTCGATCCTGCCGATGGCCCGGAACCGGATGCCGTTCGTCTTCATCGTGGTGATCTCGGCCTTCAGGAATGTGCCGAGCAGGTCCATGAGGAATCCCACCTCCTCCTTGGGCCTGCCCCAGTTCTCGTCGGAAAAGGCATAGAGCGTCAGCACCGATATGCCGAGCCGCCTGCACTCTTCGGTCACGCGCCGCACGGTCTCGACGCCGCGCTTGTGCCCCGCGAGCCGCGGCAGCCCTTTTCGCAGCGCCCAACGCCCGTTGCCGTCCATGATGATCGCGACATGCTTCGGAAGTCCGGCCCCATCGACCCGGGCGCGCAGTTCTTCAATCGTCGGATGTTTTGTCTTCATTCCTCTGCCGGGTTTCCGGTCGCCCTCAGCCTGCGGCGCCTCGCGCACCCGGCCTCCCTCACTTTATGGTAAAGGTCATCACCTGCTGCTGGTCCTTGGTGAACAGGCCGCCCTTCGTCCTGACCAGCGCCGCGATCCCGGCTCCCTGGCCCGAGGGCAGGGCGCGGAAGTCGTAGACGGGGCCGGGCACGCCCTTGTTGCTCCAGACCGTGTCGAACCGCGCCCCGGTCCAGCCCATGCCGTACAGTTCAGCGCCCGTGAACCCGCCGAGGAGCAGCGAGGTTGTGTTCTTGGGCACGAGGATCTCATCCTTGCCGTCTCCGTTCAGGTCGAGAGCCACCACCCTGCCTCTGAGCCGCTCACGCTGGCCCTTGTCCGGCTGTTTCCCGAGCGCCGCGGAGATGCCCGTAACGGGCTTGTACACATAAAAGTCCATGATGGGATAGGTGTCCGCGCTCTTCCATGCCATCATATCGCCGGAATAGACAACCAGCCGGTCATCTTCGTCGAGCGCGACGAGCAGCGGCTGGCGCTCTCCGACATTCGCGTAGGTCCATCCGTAGAGCGGCAGTCCCTTCGGCAATGCGAGTTCCTCGCCGGGCGTGTATTTCCCCTGGGACCAGACATACTGCCTCGGCTGTCCGGCATAGAAGGTCGCCGGATCGTACGCCTGTCCGAGCAGGATCGTACCCTTGCCCGGGTAGTTGACGACGCGCAGGAAACCCGGAACATCGGCACTGCGGCGGTAGGCGCCGTCCTGGAACTCGATGACCCACGAGACGACCTTTCCGTTCACCATGGCCGTCACGAAAAGCTCCGGCCGTCCATTGCCGTTGATGTCCGCGGCATCGAGATTGATGAGCTGGATCGCATTGATTTCCTCGGTGACCGTGGTCTGGCCCTGCCACTCCATGACTGCGCCAGGCTTGTGCGCGGGGATCTCGGTCCATACCTCGCGCCAGCCCGAGGGTTCGTTCCGGTACACATGGACCCTGGTCCCGTCGGAAAAGGCATATTCCAGTCTGCCGTCGCCTTCGAAATCCGCGGAAACAAAGGACTGTGCCACAAAGGGCAGTTCCGCGCTGATCGTACTTTCCTCCTTCACGGGGACGAAGTAGGGCTTGATCTCGCCGAGCGAAGTCTTTTTGGACTGGAGATTGAGCATGGCCACGATCGTGTCGAGCTGGCTCGCGTCCTCGGTGTAGAAGATCCGCGCGGTCACCATGAGCCTGCCCTCGGAAGGATACATGCCGAGGGAAATGACGGCGTCCAGGCCGAAGGCGGTCCCCAGTTCCTTCACCGTGGAGGTGCCCATGGTCTTGCTGTTCCTCACGAAGGCATACACTTTGTCCGGGTCGAGCACGTTGAACCTGCCGAACTCGTTCAACCGCTCGACGAGGGTCCGGACGATCTCCGGATGGTCCGGCTGGATCGGAAGGACCGCGAGGTTGATCCGCCGGGGAGTGATCCGCGCCCGGTCTCCGACCGCCGGGTCCTTCAGCTTTTTCTTCATGATTGCCGTCGAGGACGCCTCGCCGACGCTGGTCACCTCGATCGTGCCGATCTCGTCCTCGGCCCTTCCGATCACCGCGTTCGTCACGGGGTGCAGGATCTCCTTGCCGTCGCGCCAGAGCGTGAGCATCATGCCGGGGATGATGCCGTCCTTCTTCGCGAGCGACAGCGTCAGACGGTCGCCCTGAACGGCCTTCACGTCGCCCTGGGCCTTGGGGAAGTACGTCGACAGGGACACGGCGAGCTCCTCCACCGACGTGAACTCCTCGACGCCGAGCGGCTTGTCCGCGGCGATTGCTGCTGAACCGAGGAACAGGACGAACAGAAACAGAACTATGATCTTCTTCATGCTTATTACAACCTCGCTTCTCTGACCTTTATGACCCTTCTTCATTTTTCATTGTCCATTCGTTACTCGATGGCAACCGTGATCGTCGTTTCCCAGGCCGCGCCCGGCCTGAGCGATATGCGCCAGAGAGGCATCACCATCGAGCTCTGGTACACGCGCTCGAATCCCGCTTCGGACTGAGAGACGGTCTCCACCGGCGCCCGCCAGAGCGCGGCCGGCTGGCTGAAGGCGAGCGTCAGCTTGAGCTTGAGCCACTCGTCGACGAGGCTCACCCGGCTCACATTGTTCGTTTCGCCCGTGGACGCGAGGTTCCTCCTGTCCAGCACATGCCCCGGGATGTCGTAGTAGCGGTCGGGGGCGTTCCCGGCAAGGAGCGAAATGTTGAACTCCGAGCCGAAACTGGCATTCAATTCTTCTTTGCTGCGGTTCGTGATCTCGTAGTGGACCGTGAACTCCGGAGCTCCGCCGGCGAGCGAGATCTCTTTGTGGAGCTTCACGGCCAGCCCGGAAACGGCTCCGTCGCGCTCAAGGACCACCGATGACCGGGAGCCCGTCTTTTTCGATCGCATCACGTACGCGCCGGTGAGAAAATCGCCGGCCTCGGGATAGTCGGACCGCATGAAGCCCTCGAGGTCCGCGCCCGATCCCAGGAAATGGTCGAGGAGCGACCCGCGGCTGTACCGGTCGTACGTGAGGTGGTCCTGAAGCCCCTCCTCCTTCACGGCAACCCGCTCATGGATCGTTTTCGCGCCGCCCCCGGACTGGCCTGCCGCAGCGTCCCTTGCCAGCTGGAGCAGTTTCTCGTGATAGACCTCGTTCCTCCGGGTCAGCGTATTCGCAAGGTTGAAGGAGCGGGGCTTCCAGTCCAGCTCGGCGAGCCTGCCGCCGTCTGCCGGATCGACAAAGAGGTTCAGGAGCTCGGAGTTCAGCATCACTTCTTCGCGGCCGTCCGCGTCGAAATCCCCGGCCTCGATATCGAGCCAGGACGCCTTTTCTTTCCGGGTTGTCCCCTTGCCCCCTGCCCCTTCCGCCCTGCCCGTCTTGAGCGCCTTGTCCGCAAGATACTCCGCCTGGATCAGATGCTCGTACACGGCCGACCTCAGGTGGGGCAGGTAGAGCCCCCCGAACACGCCGTGCCAGTACGCGTCATTGCACTGGGACTGGTACAAATGGTCGACCATGCGCGATGCCTCGGAGCCTTTCCTTCCCGTATCGATCGCCTCGCGCACCTTGCGGCTCACCATCAGCATGCGCTTGTGCATGTGGTTGCTTTCCGGGTACTTGGAGAGAAAATTCCGCCAGAAACCGCCCTTGATGAAGGGACGGATCAAATCGAAGTCAGGGCCGCTCTTCGCCCTGGCCAGGACGTCGTCGTACTCCTTCATGGCACGCGGCGGGAGCGACCACTCGCCCATTTCCATGTAGGATGCCGTGGGCAGGTAGATCCTTCCAAGCGCCGGCTCCTTCTGCAAATACCCGGAAAAGGTCGTGGTCTCGAGCCAGCCGGCATTCTGCTCGATCAGGGTAAAGAACCGCTCGAGCCAGCCTTCTTCGTATACGGACCGGTAGGTCTCCGGCCAGACGCCGAACTTTTCCCCGTCATCGGCCATGACCGCCAGCCTGTTCCGCTCCGGGGAGCGGAGCCCGGAAAGATGGGCGATCGTCTCCTCGGGCTGATGGAACGGGATCAGGTAGCGCAACCGCTCGCTCCCCGGGAAGATACGCACCACCGCGTCCTGCTCTTCCGTCAGATAATAGCCGTCGAGCTCGTCGTCGTGGAGGCCGGCCATCTTGAAGTGGAAGTCGTCCACCACAACGTGATTGATGCCGGCCGCTGAAATGAACTTGGGCATATGCGGCTCCCAGACGCGCTCCGCGAGCCACATGCCTTCCGGCTGCCGGCCGATCACGCGGCCGATATAAGCCGACAGCGCGCGGATCTGGCCGACCTTGTCTTCGTCGGGCAGCACGGCGAGGATCGGTTCGTAGAACCCGCCGGAGAGGATCTCCGCCCTTCCGTCCGCCGCGAGCCGCTTGAGCCGGTCGATGAAATCGGGATGATGCTTCTCAAAGTAGCGATAGAGAATGCCCGTGTAGTGAAGGGTTACCCTGATCCGCGGGTGGCGCTCCAGCAGTTCAATGAACGGAAGGTAGGACTTGCGATACGCCTCTTCCGCAACGAAATCGAAGTTCCCGACGGGCTGATGGTTGTGGATCGCAAAGATGAATTGGACTTTGGGCATTCTGGAAATCCTCTATTTTCATGGTGTTTTGACCCGCGGGCAGACCGAAAATAGATTGAAATATTAGCCTCATGGGCGCGAAAAGTCAATCGAAAAGGGGGAAAGCGGCAAGGAAAGGACTTGATTTTTATCTACAAATCTATGGCTGAATAATAGCCGGCAGATCTCAAGATCGCTTAAAGGCGGGAAAACCGCATGGACGAGTGTTCTCTTTTCAAATGGCCCTTCAACGGAGGTCCCCCTGAGAGAGGCTTGATTCCTCGTATGACATATTGAAGTATAAGAAAGGACCGGATCGATTCCGGAAGCAGGGAAATAAAGATCCTCGATTTTTTTGTTTTGCGCTCCAGACCGGTAGTACGAATCATATCGACATCAAAACCTGCAGATTCAACAAGCTTTATTGCGGTTTCCCGAACAAAAAACCGCAAATGCGTTTTATCGAGAATCCCAGCTTCAGTATATTCCCATTTTCCCTTGAACAGAAGCGGGAAGAGGATCCTTCTGTTCCTGATGTTTGGAACACTAATGATCAGCGAGCCGCCGGGCTTGAGTAACCTCTGGAGACTCGAGGTGACCTGCCAGGGATCTACCAGGTGTTCAAGAACATCCAGGCAGAGAATGAGGTCCAACGTTGAAGGGAGTATCGGAAGATCGAGTTGTTCGATGTTCCCCTGGTATAAAGCATCCAGTTTGGCCGCTGCTTGAGTTGCGGCCGCACGGTTCATTTCCACACCGCCAATCCACTCGCACCCGCGATTTTCCTTCAGCCATGCTAAAGTGTTCCCGGTACCGCAGCCGACTTCCAGGACCCGATTGAGCTGAGCAGGCAACAACGGCAAAATATCTTTTCTTATATTAGAATAGTATTCGTTCTCTGTGGTCATCGAAGGCGCCCTTTGATCAGACTTTTCACGTGATGACAGTAGAATAATTCAGTGCAGGATGCTCGGCGCTCTGCACATTACCGCGCATTCCTGTCTGACGAGAACGGGGATGTTCTCTGGTACGAAGCCGATGACGACAGAAAGGACGAGTTGTCGTGCCTGATGCCGGAATTCTTCCGTGCGAGCACGATGATGTGATAGGGCAGGACTGTTTGCAGGTCCAGGATCTCAAGACCCGAGTAGTCCACAATGCGTACGACGAGATCGGTATCGAACACATGCTGATGCAGGCAGCGGTTCTCAATGTTCTGCAGGGACCGCCGCCGGAATGATTCGAAATCTCCCGAGGGCGGGTCCATAGCCAGATCATGATGTTCCAGTATCTCCGGGAGATGTCCGAGGTCGCCCTCCCCGGTCGACCGATCATAATCCAAAATAAGATGTTCCAGCGTCGTCAGGGGCCTCTTATGATCGAAGGTCCCGTCCTTATGAGGAACAACCAGCACCAGCATGCCGCCGGTCTTCAAGACCCTGATCCACTCAGACAGGGCCTTGATTGGATTTGCGCTATGCTCGATACAGTGGCTCGACAGTACTGCGTCATATGTTCCCGGGGCAATGCCGTGCAGGCCTGTCGCCTCGAGCAGGTATTGATACCCGCCGGGCCTCTTATTGTGATATTGGTAATTTCCGGCCCCCTGCTTAAGCGTTCCCTGCCATATTGTCTGTTCACAGAAGTTACAGCCGTCAATGCCTCCCATGACCCGGTAGAGCGGGATCAGTCCGCGATCGGTAAAGATGTGCGAAGGTCCGCCAATCTCGAGCCCGTTCTTCCCGTTCAGAGACTCAGCGTAGAGCGAAAGTTTTTTTATTCGCTTCCTTCGAAACAGCATGGACATTCCTTCGTGATAGGCGCCACACCGCGTACCCGGAAAGTATGCGGTTGAGAATTGTGCTTTTTTAGTGACCTGATGAAAAGTGTCGGTAAATTGAGCCGATCCCGTAGCTTGTGAACAAGCCTTTTTTCGCTTTCCACCGGAGGAGCTATGAGGACAGCATCGGCATTTTCTCTGCAGCGGAACGCACCGTGAGCTGTTACCTCCAGATGCATTTACGGAAAGAAATGTTAGCCTCACCGGGGTAAAAAGTCAATGGAAAAGGAGGGGTTCGAGGGTGGAGGAGGTCATCTGCGGTCAAGAATCCGGGGCCTTTATCATATAAATTTAGAAAGAGGCCGCCGGTCTCCTCTCATGCGGATGTGCGATGAAGCCATACCAGTGGGCGTCCGGCATCAGACTTCACTATTGGCATTTTTGAGGTTATCGAGATTCTGCAAAAGATCGTCCACGGCTTTCTTTATCACCCGGTCAGGCCGCGAATACATTGTTACCGACACGGGGTCTTCTCCGACGAACCCTTCGTCACTCCGCAGCCGTTGGTCGAGGTTGCATACCCATCATCTCTCGTGAGCTAAAACTTGGGACGCCATATTCTATTTCTTTTTCTTCAGCTCCGCATCGATAATTTGCTGGAAGTCTTCGAGAGAGCGAATTTTAACAAGCTTTCCGTTCATGAACATCGTGGGCGTTCCGCGCACGTCTGCCTGGCTGCCATCTTTTATGTCCCGATTAATGATATTTTCGATGGCCGGGTCTTTTAGATCCCTGTTGAACTTCTCGAGATCGAGGCCCAGTTCTTTGGCAATGTCCTGAATCTTTGCATCGTTCAGGGACGGACCTGCCTCAAACAACTTCTGGTGATACTCCCAGAACTTGCCTTGCCGGTTCGCGGCCAGGGCGGCAAGGGAAGCTTTCCTTGCGAACTGATGCATGGGTAGCGGAAAGTTCTTGAACACGAGCTTGACGTCTCTGGGGTATTTCTCCAGCAACTGCTGGAGTGCCGGCTCAAGCCGGGCGCAGTAGGGTCATTGGTAGTCGCTGAACACAGCGATCGTGACCGGGGCCTTCTCCGGGCCTTTGAAGGGAAGGCCTGCAAGGTCGAACTTGTACACTACGTCCAACTGGACAAGTTTGAGCGTTTTTCCCGAAGAACTCGTGATGATGAGCGTGTTGTCCGGCGCCGAATGCGCTATCCTGTCGAATGATTTATCCACGGGAATACGATTGACGATTTTATCTTCCGGCACGGAATAGACAAGTATCTCTCCCGAAGCAAGGACGTATATCCATTGACCGTCCGGTGAGGAAGCAACATCAATCGGGGCAGCCTCGAGGCTCAGCTGCTTTTTGAGGTTCCATTCGATATCTGCGTAGCAGGGGCTCACGAACTGAAACAGAAAAGCCGCCAGAAGAAATACAAGCGCTATGTTTTTTTTATTGCTCATGGCATTCACTCCTTTTGATAGGAACCACGTCCACCTGCTCATATTTTCATGTCTCCTCTTCATGCCGCCTTCTTGACTGTGCGATAGGGTTGAATCAAAACTTCCGCCGGAATACCCAACCCTCTGTGCAGATTACGGATCATCTCCATCGTGATCGCTCGCTTTCGGTTGAGCACTTCGGAAACGCGCGCACGGCTTCCGAGAAATTTTTCCAGGTCGCGACGCGTCAGTCCCCTGCTTTCCATGTAATACTGAATGGCATCGATGGGATTCGGAAGGGGGACGGCATGATGCTTTTCTTCATAGACACTTATCAGCGCTGTCAGGACCTCGAGACGATCGCCATCAGCGGTGCCAGGCTTAGCATCAAAAAGGCGCTCGGTTTCTTTCAGAGCGGCTTCGTAGTCTCTCTTTGTTTTTATAGGTTTGATTTCCATGAGTACCTCACCATTATATGCTTCCGGCAGCGATAGTATCGTAATCCTTATGCGTACGGACAAACCGGATAAAGACTATGCCAAAGTCATATTGTACGGCAGTAACGAGCCGGTATTTATTCCCCTTGATGTTGAATACGACCCTGTTTTTGGCTAGAAAGCTGGCATTCCGATAAACCGCCTTGATATCTGCCGGACTCTGCCAGTCGGCATGTTTGACGTCATGGTACCATGCCTGTAACGGCTGTTCGGCATCAGCATGTATCGCCCAGAACTCACGAAGTGTTTTTCGCGATATGATACGCACAAGAGATTATACTAGGCTCCCGAATTGGGAGCAAGCACAAAATAGCATGCAGGACAAAAAAGCAGGACTCAAGACACGCGCCTCTGGCGGGGAGTGTTCAGGTCTTGCGGTTTGATTTTGGGGGGAACATACGGGACGTTGATACGCGACGTGCATTTAGTCTGGAGCACCAATGGGGTCAGGCTAAGTTTATTAGTTTTTATTCCCGCGCGTGAGGTGCCCCTGCAATGCCGTCAGGTCTCCGGTGAAGAGGTCCCGCTTCCGGTCATATGCAGATATCGACGGCGGCTCTTTATCCAGATATCCTGCAATCTCGATCCCTCTATACCCATGCGCTTTTGCTGCAAGCGTGAAGAGACACCGTCCGGCCGATAATGACCTGGTCCTTTCCCGGGAACGCAGCGCCTGCGAATGTAACTCATAGAGTTTCGCGACTCCTTCCGCGATCTGGTCCAGGGTGTGCTCCTTCTTCCATGGCTTCACAGGGCCCGGGAGCACCAATGGGGTCAGGCTAAGTTTATGGGAGCACCAATGGGGTCAGGCTAAGTTTATTAGTTTTTATTCCCGCGCGTGAGGTGCCCCTGCAATGCCGTCAGGTCTCCGGTGAAGAGGTCCCGCTTCCGGTCATATGCAGATATCGACGGCGGCTCTTTCTCAAGGTATACTGCGATCTCGACGCCCTTATACCCCTGATCCTTTGCCGCGAGACTGAACAAACAGCGACCAGACGACAACGGTCTCGTTCTTCCCGAAGAACGAAGCAACTGTGGGCTTATCCCATAGAGTTCCGTGACCCCTTCTGCTATCCGGTCCAACGTGTACGCTTTTCTCCACGGTTTTACCGGTGTCTTTTCGTATTTTCTCAGCACTTCTTCGGCAAATTCATCGCTTCCCTGGACACGCTGGTCGATCGTGGCATACACCTCGTCTTTCTTGAGTCCGCCTGCTTCCTCGATAAACGCTCGATACAGTTTGCGCGCCCTTCCCTTCCTCTCCGAGAACAGACGAAGGACCTGCTCCGTGTCGACAAGACCCAGCAGGTTGCTCTTTCCGGTGTAAGCATGGTGGCTGCTCCAGGGATGGTCGGCAAGCGTCTCTGCGATCTTGGCCCGGACGGGGTTATAATGGATGTACTTGAGAAGTGCCAGGAGATAGTTCTCCCGGTCACAGAGCACGGCTTTATACCTGCCTTGAAAGAGGTGGCCGACGGTATGATACTTCTTATTGAAATACACGGTATAGCTCTGGTTGATCCCCTGGAAGACCTTCGAAAGCGGCGTGTCCTTCGTTTCGATCAGGATGTGGACGTGGTTGCCCATGAGGATATAGGCATAGATAGAGCAGTGATAGCGGTTCTTGTAGATGGTGAGCAGTTGAAGGTATTTCTGGTAATCGGCGAGAGATTTGAATATCTTCTGTCTCTGGTTGCCGCGGGTGATGACATGGTAAAACGCGCCTTCGAATTCTATCCGGGGCTTCCGTGGCATGAACAGAGATTATCAGAAGAGGAGGGCGGCGCCAATAACTAATTATCTAAGCCTGACCCAATACGGTCCCCTGAGCTAAAACTTCGGACGCCATATTCTATTTCTTTTTCTTCAGCTCCGCATCGACAATTTGCTGAAAACCTTCGAGAGAGCGAATTTTAACAAGCTTTCCGTTCATGAACATCGTGGGCGTTCCGCGCACGTCTGCCTGGCTGCCATCTTTTATATCCCGGTTAATGATATTTTCGATGGCCGGGTCTTTTAGATCCTTGTTGAACTTCTCAAGGTCGAGACCCAGTTCTTTGGCGATATCCTGCATCTTCGCATCGCTCAGGGACGAACCTGCCTCAAACAATTTTTGGTGATATTCCCAGAATTTCCCCTGACGGTTCGCGGCCAGGGCGGCAAGGGAAGCTTTCCTTGCGAACTGATGCATGGGTAGCGGTAAGTTCTTGAACACGAGCTTGACGTCTCTGGGGTATTTCTCCAGCAACTGCTGGAGTGCCGGCTCAAGCCGGGCGCAATAGGGTCATTGGTAGTCGCTGAACACAGCGATCGTGACCGGGGCCTTCTCCGGGCCTTTGAAGGGAAGGCCTGCAAGGTCGAACTTGTAAACAACGTCCAACTGGATAAGCTTGAGGGTCTTTCCCGAAGAACTCGTGACGATGAGCGTGTTGTCCGGCGCGGAATGCGCTATCCTGTCGAATGATTTATCCACGGGAATACGATTGACGATTTTATCTTCCGGCACGGAATAGACGAGGATCTCTCCCGAAGCAAGGACGTATATCCATTGGCCGTCCGGTGAGGAAGCAACATCAATGGGGGCGGCATCGAGACTGAGCTGCTTTTTTATGTTCCATTCGACATCGGCATAGCAGGGGTGCACGAGCTGAAACAGAAAAGCAGTCAGAATAAATATAGACGATAGAATTTTCTTAGTATCCATGAAATTTACTCCTTTAGACCGTTTGACACCTACGGGTCTTCAGTTTCAGCATGCCCTAGAGTGTGGCGAATAAAACTCCTACCGCCGAAGCGCACGCAGATGGTGCAGATTCTCGATGACTTCCTCGGAAGTGAGAAGGCGAATAAGACAAGGAAACAAAGTCTCTAGATCTTTTTAAAAGGGTAAATTTCGTTTTCCGTTAGTAGTGTAATAGAGCTCATAATGTTCAACTGATTTTGGCCATATCTCTTCGCCAAAGGTATACCCTTCAAGCATTCGTATCGTACCTTTATTAATATACAAAATAAAACCTGCACCATTCTGAAGTCCATCTATACGGGCAGCCACATCACCAATATCAAATGATTGTTCGCTTGAAAGCTTTGGAGCGTCTTTAGGTATAGTAAAGTATATAAAAAAACCAGCACCTGTATATTCTTTTGATTTGACAACCGCAGACAAATATTGTTGCCTTAGCACGGATAATGTATTATTTTTGCCTGCTAGAAGATGGAGCATTACATCTTTTTCAAGTGAGCTCATCTCTTTATCCATTTTTTAACCTCTTGGCTTACTTTATAAATGCCGTTCCAATTTGTGCAACGCCATTGACAACATTTCCACGCACTGTAACGTTCTGTCCGCCGACATTTACCACAACTTCAAAGATACCAGTAAGATGTAATTCGTTAATGACATTTGTAGTCGCCTCTACAATCGCTGAGTATGCTTGTGATTCACTGCCGAATATGTTAATAAGGGGGTCTAAATTATGATCTACATTATCAAATATATGATGAAGTTTGTTAGCCAGTGCGAGCGCTTCTGACATCGCTGCTCTAGTTTCAGCGTTAATACAACTTCCTGCTTCCTCAAGTATCATGGCAGCTTCAGCCAAACTCCCCGCGGCCAGCGCCTTATAAAATGCAGTTTCAACTGTACTTAGCAGCCCTTGAGGATCAACTCGCCTGAGAGGACTGCTGCTAGCATAGGCATATATATGATTTTCCCCTTTCCTTATGCCAATTGGATCAGCTTGGATATATCTGCCAAGAGAAGGGTTGTAATCTCTGAAGTAATTGTAGTGATTCCCAGTCTCCGTATCGAAATACTGCCCCGGAAATCTCAGGTTGTTCGTGATTGTTGATACGGTGACAGTCGCTTCACCGAAGGGTTTGTAGTCTGCAGACCATACGACGGTTCCAGAACTGTCCGTCATCTTGTTCGGGGCCCCGAGATGATCGTTGTGGTAATAGTAAGTGTTTACTCCTCCGATCTTCGCGAGCGGCTGACCATTCAAGTATACATATTCCGCGGTAATAGTTCCAGAGCTATTTGATTCTGCGATGATCTGGCCGTTTTGATTGTAATGGAAGATGGTCGTTGTTCCGTTCACGATCTTCTTCACCCGCTGGCCATTGCCGTTGTAAGTGTAATAAGCAGTTGTGCCGCCATTGTTTACCTGGATCAACCTTTGATTCTGATTGTAAATGTATTGTTTCGAGCCTTCGGTTGTCGTATTCCCATTACTATCGTATCCGAAGGAAATTGCATTGGCATCAGTCAATTTATTCGTATTCGCTGCATAGGCATAGCTACTCGAATTTTCGGCCTGCCTGTTCCCTACCCCGTCATAGGTCCAGCCGAGTGCGCCCCATGAGCCATTAGCGCTCGCAAGACGATCAAGGGCATCATACGTAAATGTCTTATTCTTTGTCGCATCGAGGTTGTTCGTTACGCCGGTGATGTTCCCGTTTGCGTCGTCGGCATAGATCAGATTTTGGAGGGTCCCGGTAGCCATGGAAACGATACGGTAGTGATTGTCATAGCCGATGCTGCCAGCCAATCCATTTCCATACGTGATCGAACTCATCCCGCCGAAAGGTTTGTAGTTGATGTTCGTTGCGAGATTGGTCACGCCGTTCAGGACACTCACTGCATTATCGTTCGTGTAGTTGTATGTGATCACCTTGCCGGAGGGATAGGTCATGGTCTTAACGTTGCCGTTCTGATCGTAAGTATATTGAGTGACGTGCTGAATGCTATCGATTGTCTTCGTTTCTTTATTAACTTGTCCTTTGGGTGAGTACACGTAGGTAGTCGTACCTGAGGCATCTGACATTGAGCACAGCCTGCCCTTGCCGTTCAGGCACGTATCGTAGACATAAATGATGTCGGTATCTGTCTGGAAGTCGATCTTTGTCAGCCGATTCGCTGCGTCGTATATGTAGGCGATGGAGATACCCTTCGCATCGGTTTTCCTCGTTAGATTTCCTGCAGGGTCATATTGGTAAGTTGTATTCCCGGTATCCGGCGAAATGACCTGATAAACCCTTCCTTGGTCGTCGTACTTGTAGGTTGTTGCATTGTTATTGGCGTCGGTTACAGAGGTTAAATTGTTGTTCGAGTTGTAGCTATAGGACGTCGTGACGCTGCCGGGCTGGATCACGGTAGTGAGTCTGTTTAAAGCGTCGTATTGATAGGACGTGCTGTTCCCATTTGGGTTCAGCGTACTAGCGCGATTGCCCCTAGAGTCATATCCAATCTGAGTGAAGGTAGAATCGGGGTTTATGATCTGGGCAAGACGATTGAACACATCGTACTGATAACTGAGCGTCTTCTGGAGGCTTCCACTCGAATCTCTAATGTCTTCCTTCAGCTTGTTCCCTTCCGAGTCGTAGGTATAGTTGATGCTGTTGCCGAGGCTGTCACTGATCGAAGTGAGGTTGCCTAAACCATCATCGTAGTGATAATTAATCGTGTTCCCTTCAGGCAGCGTTATATGGTCAATTCTGCTCGCGCCGCAGGATGGGCATCCGCCGGATGTATAGAAATACTGCGTTGCGCTCGTATCTCCCGGCGCTTTGACGGTCAGCACTCTGCCCATTGTGTCATAGGTATAGGTCGTGCTGTTTCCGTTCGGGTCGGTTACGGTCTGCGGTTCGCCGAGGGCGTCAAAGTTGGCGTAGGTGGTCGTTCCCGCGAGGGGCTGGGTCATGCTGGTGAGGTATCCGGTACTCGAATCATAGTAATAGTTCGTTATGTCCTGGACGTCGGTTCGCGGCCCGTCGATGGTCGCCAAGCGACCGTTTGAATCGTACGTATATGCTGTTGTGTAAGAATAGGGCGTCCCGTCTCCCAGAAGTCCGGCCTCGTTGGTTGTGAGGAGATTGCCAGTCGTGTCATCGTAAGTATTGGTCGTAACCTTGTTCTGGTTGGGATCTACTACGCTTTTGACGGTCGTTGTCAGTACACCGTTGAACGTGGGATGGTATGTGTACGTTGTGGTCCTTTCCTGCGGCGTGCCCTGAGCCTCGGTCTTGGTCAGCATGTTGCCCTTGCTGTCATAAGTGTAGTTATTTGCGGTTCTGAGCACGAGGTTCGGGGAATCGACCGTTCCCGTATTCTCCCAGTATTCTTCGCGAAGAAGCTTGGATGATTGCGAATCCCGAATGTAGTTGGTAACGTTGCCAAAAGTATCGGTATTTTTGTTCACCATTCCCAAGCCGCTGAATTCCACCGTCCGGGTCTGGGTATTAAGGGTTGTTCCATCGGGGCCCGTCACCGTAGTGGTAATGTTGACCGTCCGATTCGGCCAGTACGCGATATCGATCACGCCTGTGCCGTGTGTTTGTTTAGTGACCCGTCCTTGATTGTCGTAGGCATTGATGTAAGTACCCTGGCCTTCGTCAATGTCGGTAAGACTGTGCCGGTTGACCGGGCTGTTGTAGCCGTAAGTGGCGACTGTTGAAGGACCGCTGATCCCGTTCAGGTTGCCGATAGTGTCGTGGGTGTAGATAACGGAACGGCCGGTATTATCCCAGAGGCCGTTCAATCTTCCTGTGGACGGATCATAGGAAAACGAGACCCTGTTGCCGGTGGGATTACTCGTACTGTCTCGTTCCTCGATCATACTCAGCCGGTAGTCATAGGATACGATTTGAGGATTCGTCTGGTCCAGGTTGAAGAGGGAGAGGCCTGTCATGGGGCCGCGAACGTCGGACCCGTAAGTAAAGACAAGGGAGTTGCCTTTTGGGCTCACAACATATGCGATCCTGCCGTGCAAATCGTAAATTTCCCTTGATCCGTTAATATCGGTATAGGTGTACGTACCATCTATATTCTGAACGATAGAACCATATTCCCCAGATGGTGAAGTAAAACCCGAGCCACTCCGGATGAACCGCAATTTCCGTCCGCAATCCTTACGCACAATGACCGAGTTGTCGGGATAGGTGTAGATCCTCTTGTCGTAATTCAGGGACCAACCATAACCAAGCGAACTGTCATAGGCCGATGTGCTGTTATACTGACGCTGGATGGTTATGGGGTAGAGGTTGCCGACGGAAAGATCGGTCTTTGTCATTGTTTCGGACCCGGTAAAAAGATTTACGGGCTTTCCTGCCATGCTTTTGCCGCTGCCGTCTGATGAACCGTCAGAGCAACTGGTTTCTTCGTACCTATCAATAATCTCGTCTGCAAAGAGAGGAGACGCATAACAAGTCAACAAAAACAAGATAAGAATTAATGGTGCAAGTCCATGATATCTTATTTTCTGGTTCTTTTTTAGAGACCCTGACATACTCCCCCCACTATCGCTATAATCATTATTTTCCACCAGTCATTGCTCGTTACTATTATTATGTTGTACTCTTTCCAGTGTTATCTAAACAAGGATCGCAGCCGGTATCCGGCTTCTCCGCGCATAAGTGATTTTTTCCATCGCATTTCTCGGTATCCTCAGGCAATACCTGCCCTTTACAATCCGTGTCCCATTGGCAAAAGTTACATGCTTGGCTGCCGCCGCGGCAGATCCCCTTGTTTTCTGTTCCATCCGGTCCGGTGTAGCAATGCCTCGTCTCGCCCGGTTTGCATTCAAACCCATCCGCAGTCTCGCCATTGCAGTTATGATCCTTGTCGTCACACTGTTCCTCTTCAGGCAGGACTTCTCCAATGCAGGTAGGGTCCCATTGGCAGTTCATGCATGACTGAGTTCCACCTCGGCAGATCCCCCTGCCCTCTGTTCCACCAGGTCCTTCGTAGCAGTGTTTTGTATCGCCGGGTTTGCATTCAAACCCATCCGCAATCAGACCATTACAATTATGATCCAGATTGTCACATTGTTCTGCTTCTGGTAAGACTTCTCCATTGCAGGTAGGGTCCCACCTCCCGCCTATACACGTCTGGGTCCCATCATGACAGATGCCCTTACCTCGTGTCGAATCAGGCCCGTAATAGCATGGCTTAGTTTCTCCGTTGAAGCACTCACAATTTGAGCCCATCACCCCACAACTTAACTCTAAATCGCATGAATCTAGCTGCGGTAGTACCTGCCCTACACATGGCCCATCCCACTCGTGATTTGAACACGTTTTTATACCGCTTTTACAAATACCTTGGCCGAGACCGCCTATCCCATCATAGCATGACATTGTTTCTCCATCTTGACAATTATATATTGGAACAACTGCATATACCCCACAACTTGCAAAAGCTTCATCAACAAACCATGGATAAAATATTCCATCTGGAATATTTGCTACACAAGACCAAATGATATCGACGGCTTCGGCAGGAATAGTGCTGTCTATACATGCGGGAAATGATCCAGGATACGAAAGGTCTGGAAATACAAGTGGTCCTTGCCCGTAGTCATATCCTGGCCACCAATTCAGACCCCATAAAAGCACAATAGAATATGCGTGATGATCGGTTGGGAATGTGTATGTCCTATTGGCATGAACGACATCCAACCTTTCGTCACCCGACGTCAATACTTTTGTTTCTAATACATTTAGCGAATATCCGCCGACTGCATATTTTTGCCAATAGCATTGATACCCCGGAATGCACGGGTCATAGCCAGGTAGAGTCCATGTTTCTCCTCCAGCCCATACATTGCGATCTCTAACTCCGCACCAATAATCGGCACAGCATTCGGTTACAGCACGAACTTCTGCGGGTATGAATATCAAAACTATGGCGGCAAGCAATGTACTTATCATTATAATAACCGCTTTTATTTTCACATTTCTTCCTTCCCGGCTAATATCTGTCGCCCTGGTGATCTTAATACAAATTATGGCTTTCTAAAAAATGATATCTGCACCTCGAAGCAATCCTCAATTTAAGGAGATAGCAAGATTAATTCAATATCTTGAGCACGCCCTTTGCATTCGAACTCGCACCTGTTTCCAGATTCACAGCTTGAACAGAAACCGTATAATCCCCCTCTGTCAAGACCTGCAGTTTTTTCCCTGATGCATCCGATGGGTCAATCCCGTTCCACTGAACGATATGAACTCCGGCAGACTGAAGTTCTCCGTTCAGTATATTGACAGCAGAACCCCAAGGAGAAATTAACTGGATTGAAATATTCGCATCGCGGGATAATGCATAACTTATCCGAGTGAATTCGCCATACGAAAGCTGAATGCCATACGGATCTGTCTTCAGTTGTGACACAAACGGGGTATTGCCGCTCGCGATAATCACGTTCTCTCCCAGAAGCGATGCAACCTCGCATACTGCCGTTGCTGTTCCTCCGGCAAGGATCCTTCCCTCCGGACTTCTTCCGTTCCAGTCAAAAGAATAGCTGTTTGCAGCCCTCGGAACACCGGTCAGCACCTTGAATACACTTCCTGACCAGTTAATGCTAAGATTCACCCTTGCCGGCTGAGAAACACTGTAACTAACGGTCAAGGGCTCGTTCCGGTAGGGATCATAGCCTTCACCTTGAGAACAGCTTATATTACCGGTTCCCGTCGGTACCGGCGGATTATAGAGAACTGTGTTTGATCCGTCTGAAGCCACTAAGACATACAGATACGCCTCATCGGGCACGATATTCCCCTGGCCGTCGTGTCCATCCCAAGTGAAAAGATAGGGACCGGCAGCCGGACATACCTGTGACATCTCATACACGGGCGCCCCATTCGGACCCAGTTTCTCAGGGATGATCTTGAGGGCGACAGTGCTCGGTCCGTTTATCGTAAAGAAGATGCTGCTCTGTTCCGAGGCAGCCGTATTCAGCGTGTTGCTGCTGATGGCCACATCGGAGAACAGGTAGCTGCCCTGTCCGGACGAGATGGGATCAATCGTGAAGCTAACTTCCGCAGACCCAACATTGCCCGCGGCATCAGTTGCCTCCACCCGCACCGTGTGAGTGCCTGTAGGCTGAGGATCAAGAACTCCTCCTGACAATTTTTGGGTTCCGTTGCTGTCAAGATAGACGACCACAGTTCCATCGGATACGGTATACCGCAATAAGGGCATATTGTTGTTCGTGTGGCCCGCGGCAGGGGACAGTATCGTCACCACGGGTGGCGTTGTATCGAGAAGAATAGTCGCTCGGAATGGCGCAGACCAGTTGCCGCCGATGTCCTGGAACATGGCGTACACCGTCTTTTCCCCGTCTCCAGAGGTTATCATCCAGTCTTTGAATATTCCGTACGGCTCCTGAGCAGTCCAAGTGGCGCCGTCGTTACTGAATTTCATAAAAGCGATAAAATCAGGTCCATAGACGTCCCAGACATTCATTTTCAGCACAACATTTACGTTGTTTGTAGCATAGGCTCCCTCATTGATGGTGATAGTATTGTTCAGAGTAAGGGCATTGCTTGACGAATGAGGCACGCTCGAAGACTGGGTGGTCCCATCGCCCAACTGTCCGTAGTTGTTCAAACCCCAAGACCATAACGTACCGTCTGCCTTCATTGCCAACGTGAATTTGTCTCCTGCTTCGATCGACGACCATGTATTATCAGAGCCTATCGGCACAGGCGCATACTTGTCATCCGTGGTCCCGTCGCCTAATTGCCCGTTTGAATTCCCCCCCCATGCCCATAATGTTCCGTCGCTCTTGATTGCAACAGTATAGGCAAGCCCGGCCGAAACTGCCTTCCACGTCGCGTTTCGCTCTATCCATTCCGTCGCAGGACGACTGTCCGTGGTTCCATCACCCAGTTGGCCGTTCCAATTCGCACCCCATGTCCACAAGGTTCCGTCGCGTTTGATGGCTACCGTGTGATAAGCACCGGCAGTGACCATCGCCCAGTCTTGATCGCCGTTAACCTGCACGGGAACAGACTGATCTTCTCCCGAACCGTCTCCCAGCTCCCCGTCCCAATTGGCGCCCCAAGCCCATAAAGTACCGTCCGACTTAAGCGCCACGCTGTGATAATATCCAGCGGCTACCGCCACCCAATCCTTATCATTGCCGATCTTTACCGGTGCATATCTCCAGTTGTCGGTACTGTCGCCCAACTCACCGTAGGAGTTGAGTCCCCATGCCCATAAGGTGCCGTCTTTTTTGATAGCAAGGCTGTGGAATCCGCCCGTTGCAATCACTTTCCAGTCGTTTGCCGTGCCGATGCGAATGGGAACGGTATAGTTGGTATCGGTACCGTCACCCAACTGCCCAAAGTCGTTGCTTCCCCAGGCCCATAGTGAGCCGTCGGTTTTCAGCGCGAGATTACTCGTGACACCCGCTGCTACAGTCGCCCAGGAATGATTGGTCACTATTCCCTTGGGCCAAGCCATAGGCACCCAAGGCACCTCTCCACCGCCGACAAAGACCGCGCCCCACTGCCAAAGATTACCATCTGCAGTAACCGCTATCGCCTCGTTGTTTCCTGCGGCAAGATGTACAAATGAGAGCCCTGCCGATCCAAATGTCGGCTGCGATACGACTGTGACGGATACGGCACTGGAAACAGTTTGAGCAGCAGCATCGGTAGACACAACCTGTATTGTATGGGGCCCTTCCGTCAAGGGATTCAGATGATCCCCTGAGGCCGTATTTACGGGTGAACCATCCACCAATACCGTTACTGTGCCATAGTTCACGGAATATGTGAGCAACGGGTTGTTAACAGTAATTATCCCGGCTGTTGGTGAAGTGATGTTGACTGTCATGGGCGTATTAACGATACTAAAGGTGACCTCAGCGGAGCCAACTGTATCAAAATCGTTCTCTGCATCAATATGTAATGTATGCGTCCCGATATCCAAGGGGCCAATGAGATCGCCATTGCCAAAGTCCGTTTCAACTCCGTCCAAAAACACGGTGTCCCAAGTATCCTGGCTGACGCTGTAATTCAACACGAACGTATTACTGGTCGTAAAACCAGCGCTAGGTGTCTTAATAGTCACAACCGGCGGTCCGGATTCGAGAACAATCCAGTTGCTGTAGGCAGCCGACCAGTTCCCTGCGGCATCCTGGAACATTGCGTACATGGTCTTTACGCCGTCTCCGGCGCTCAGGGTCCAGTTCCTGGTCGCTGCATACGGTTCGGGATCGGACCACGTTGACCCGTCGTTGCTGAACCGCATGAAGGCCACTCCGCTTGTTATATCCCATGCGTTCATCGTGAGCCTGACGGAGGCGTTGCTCGTCATATAATCCCAATCATTAATAACGAATGGGTTGTCTGAGCCCTGAATCGAAGCTATCACATGCGGCATTATGCTATCATTTGTAGACCCGTCACCAAGCTGTCCGTAGCCGTTCCATCCCCATGTCACCAGGGACCCATCAGCGGATAGCGCAAGGCTGTGGCTTACTCCCGGAGCGACGGCGACCCAAGTATTCCCCGTACCGATCTGAACAGGAGTATGTTGATCGTCAGTTGTCCCGTCTCCTAGCTGGCCGTTCCAATTTGCTCCCCAAGCCCACAAGCTGCCATTGGATTTGAGCGCCATGGTGTCGTAGTATTGCGAAGAGACTGAAACCCAGTTCGTATCACTTCCTACTTGAACCGGTTCATACTTGTTATCATAAATTCCGTCCCAGCACCCGCCGCCGGTGCCGTCTCCAAGCTGGCCATGACAATTGGCTCCCCATGCCCATATCGTGCCATTGCTCTTAAGGGCCACAGTATGATCGGCGCCTGCCGATATGGCGGTCCAATCTGTCTCTCCGCCAATCTGCACAGGGGTATATTCATCGTCGCTCGTACCGTCTCCCAGTTGACCATCACCGTTGTATCCCCAGGCCCAGAGGGTGCCGTTGGATTTAAGCGCGACAGTATGATAGAAACCTGCTGAAACGGACACCCAATCACTGTCTGATCCGATCCGGGTCGGGACATATGTATCGTCCTGGCTTCCGTCGCCTAACTGTCCGTTCGAGTTGAAGCCCCATGCCCACAAAGTCCCATCCCTTTTGATGGCCACGCTGTGCTGTCCGCTCGTAGAAATCATTTGCCAATCGCTGCCCGTGCCGATCGAAACGAGAGCGTATTTCGCATCCGTTGTCCCATCCCCCAATTGACCGTATGAATTATCTCCCCACGCCCACAGCGTGCCGTCGTTTTTCAGGGCCAGAGTGCTGCTCAAGCCGGCTGAGACGGAACTCCAGGCTTTGTCCGTGCCGATCTGTTCGGGATAGGAGTCTGGCGCATACGTTCCGTCGCCGAGTTCTCCTTCGTCGTTCATCCCCCAGACCCACAAAGCGCCGTTCGCGGCGATAGCCACCGAATGAGCATCACCCGCCGAGAGTTTTGACAATTTCGGCATTTTCCCCGTCAGCGGCGGCTCAGTATCAAGTATGATTGCTGCGCTTGTTACAGACGTATTGCTATTAGTGTCTATATATTTCACATATATATTCTTCTGCCCGTCTCCAGACGAGAGCTGCCATGTCCTGGTTTGAGCATACGCTTCCAACGGTGTCCATGATAGATTGTCAGTGCTGAATGCCATCTGGGCGCACGGGCTCGACACGTTTGAACAACTGAGTGCGAGGGTTACCGCTTGGCTGTTCGTATATGCCGCGCCAGTGTTGATCGCAATGCTTCTCACAGGCGGCACGGTATTAATCACATACGCTGCCGTCTTCACCGTCTCGCTGTTGCCAGCCCTGTCTATGGCGAAATACTTGAGTATCGTCGAGGCCAAGAAATTGAAAGGCACCGTATAGACCGGGGAACCCGTCGTAGGCGTAGTGCCATCGGTCGTAAAGTAGATCGTGGCTGTTTCGCTTGATACGAGCGTTACTGAGATGCCGGGAGGATAGACACCTCCTGGCGGCGTGGCCGTCGTTACCGGAGGCGTGGCGTCGAGCACAATCGCTGTTACCACCGGGTCCGAGTTCCCTGCCTGGTTTGTGGCTGTTACACTTATGGCGTTGCTCCCCTCGGTCATGTTCGTAAGCATGGCCTGCCAGGTCGTGGTCGTCGGGTAGGACACTGGATTAATCGACGCTGTCGGACAGGTGACGATTATAGTCGCGCCGGCGTCCATGGTCCCGGTGATCGTCTGGCTGGACTGGTTAGTCGGGGTCACGACCGGGTTGATCGCCATTGACGGCGGTCCGGCATTGGCCGAATTAATTGAAAGAGAGCTGACCGTGGCGCTGAGACTGCCCCCACCCGTGGCAATTCCGACCCAGATTGCTATTTTGGTGGCGCTGGTTATGCCTGCAACTGCTCCATTTTTCAACTGAGCCAGCGTATAATTGCCGCCACCGGGGATCAGGGAGTTAAACGTGCTGTTCGCGTCGACATTCAGCACGTTCTGGACGCTGGCAGGACCCAGGATGTACTTGTCGCTGCCCAAGTCCGATAAAACGTTCCCGCTCCACGTGAAGAACTCGCCGTTGTTGTCCGCGTCAAACCAGATATTGATGCTTACCGGATCGGACCCGGTCGAGGTTACAAAATCCAGACCGTTGAAATCTCCGAGCGTCCCCACGGGCAGGTAGAAACCGATGTCGGCGTAACCGGGGGAGTTGTTGATGGTCAGCCTCACTGAGCCGTCCGCGTTTACCGTCTGCGACACCGTGCCGCTCCCTACCGGCGTGGTCGCCGGAGTAAGTGACCGTGTAAACTGCGTTCCGTCGTTCGTCGAGTAATATCCCACGTGACTCGACACCGATGCCGGGTTTACCGTAAGAGAGCTGACCGTTGCGTTTAGACTGCCTCCACCCGTGGCAATGCCGACCCAGATCGCTATTTTGGTACCGCTCGTTATTCCAGGTGCTGCACCGTTCTTCAACTGAGCCAGCGTATAATTACCGCCGCCGGGGATCAGGGAGTTAAACGTGCTGTTCGCGTCGACATTCAACACATTCTGGACGCTGGCGGGACCCAGGATGTACTTGTCGCTGCTCAACCCCGATAAAACGTTCCCGCTCCACGTAAAGAACTCGCCGTTATTATCCACGTCAAACCAGATATTGACACTCACCGGATCGGACCCGGCCGCGGTCACGATATCCAGACCGCTGAAATCTCCGAGCGTCCCGGCATTAAAATAAAAACCACAATCGGCATAACCAGGGGAATTGCTGATGGTTAACTGCACTGCACCGTCGGTTTTGGTAGTTTGTGATACAGTACCGTTCCCGACTGCTGCGCTCGTCGGAGCTAAAGATCTCGTGAACAGAGTCCCGTCGTTTATCGAGTAATAGCCGACTTGGCTAGCAACAGTCTGGCCAGCAGCCCATGAAACGGTTGGCATTAAGAAGACATTCAGAAGGACGGAATACCAGAAGATGATGGAAAAGAGTATAAGGCGGTTGCTGCTCTGGATTAAGCGACGTTGGGTATGGTCCCCCATCTTGTCCTCCCCATCTTCCGGATAGCATGATGTATGTTCAAATTTTGATTCTGCTGCGATATATTGATGGTTTTGTAGCCGACTTGACGGGTAGCCAAAATGCCTGGAGATCCGGCCGGCTCCAAGGCCCCATTAAGAAGTATATTCAGGAGACTACCGATGATGAGAGTGTCAGTCTTTTTCAGACAGATGGTATCGGCAGGGATGTTGAGAACATTAACGGGAGGTTTTGCGTTGATGGAAGGATCGTCCATGGGGAAATGGCTTTTGACAAGACTCAAATAATCTCTGAGCGCCTTGCGGTAGCCATCCGACACGGCGCGGTCTTGGTCGACTGCCGACAAGCCGTGGAGATACGTGTTTTTTTCCTGCAGTGTAAACCGTTCTTCGGGCAGAAGATATGTTGCAGGAATCCGTACCGCGACAGTCCTGAGTCGCGACAGCTGCGCCAGCGCTGCAATCCCCTGTGTGAGATCGGCCTTGCCGCTGTGTGCGACGATCTTGCTCCTACCGAGGTCCTTCTGGAGATCTCCTTCAATATCGTCATCGGATGTGTCAGCGGAAACAGGAGAAAGAATAAAAAGAGAATAAACGAGGAACAACAGGGCAAGTACCCGCGGCGGACGATGCAGACAGAGGGGTGATGAAAGGGCCTGCTCCCCGGCTGTGCCTTCCGTAACACTTAGCAATCGCATGCGAGAAAATCCCACCAATCCCCCCCCTAGACGTGAAAAGGACAGATCATCCCATATCTAAAAAAATAAGAATAGCTACTAAAGGAGTAATGGAGGACGACTATACCAACACTGTAAGATTTGCGTCAAGAAAAAAATTCTTTCCTACGGCTTAAAAGCTAATTCAATCTGTGGAAAGCATGCGCAATAGATTAGAATATTGGATAAAAAAAGAGCGGGGTATTTTTGGGGTATGGATACATTAAGCTGTAGAATGTTGCAGTAAAAAGCCAATGGATTCCGGGTCAAGCCGGGAACGACGGCTAAGCTCAAGAGCTGCAGTAATCCTATAGTACCCGCCGCTTCCGGCATTTGAGATTCCGGAAGCCGTGCTACAATTTAATCAAGATTAAATTGAGCTTTTTTAGCCCTCTGCCCGGCGAGGACATAAAACCTGAGGGTTTGTTCGAAAGAACTCCGGGCAATGAGGGAGGGCGCATCAGGAAAGGAGGTTTACTATGAACGCACATCAGGAAACCATGAAGCATGAGCCAGAACTGGCTCAGCACGCAACTTTTGTCCACTATATCGCTCCGGCCGGTCTGGTGCTCGCCGTGGGAGCGGCGGGTACAGCTGTTCTTGCCGGCCTTGGCCACCGTTGGGGCTGGTGGTATTTCATGACCGGTTTCTCCCTTCTGCGTATTGGAGCGGTCATCGGCCTCGCGGCGGCGGTGGTATCACTGCTCGGCGGCCTTCTGGCGAGACATGAGCACTACCGAAACGCCTATCTTGTCGCATCCGTTGGGATCGTGATCGGCCTGATCACGGCAGGAATTCCCGGAGCGTGGATGCAGGCGGCAAAGCGGATGCCCGCGATCCACGACATTTCAACGGACATGGTGAATCCGCCTGAATTCCATGCGATCATGCCGCTCAGGGCTAACGCTGAAAATCCCGCGGAGTACGGAGGACCATCGGTCGCCATGAAGCAGACTGCCGCGTATCCCGATATCCACCCGCTGGTTCTTGCCATGCCGCCGGCGTCCGCCTTTGACCGATCTCTTGCAACGGCAAGGGATATGGGATGGCAGATCGTGAGCAGCGACTTACGGGACGGGACGATCGAGGCAATTGCCACGACCTTCTGGTTCGGGTTCAAGGATGATGTCATTGTTCGCGTATCTGCGCTGCCCGGCGGGAGCAGGGTCGATATCCGCTCGGTTTCGCGCGTCGGCGGGAGCGATATCGGGACCAATGCAAAACGGATCAGAAGCTTCATGCACAAGATGGAGAGCGCGGGCAATAGCGCAGGCGGGAATGCAGGCGGCTACAGCGTCGGCTATTGAGCGGGAGATGCGCGCGGCAAGAATTGCCTGAACGCGGGCGGCGTGCCGGAGTTCCCCTCCCCTGAGGGGCTCCGGAGCCGCTTGAGGTATTATGGAGTCTGTGCATGCTAAGAAGAGCGTGAGTTGTTTTTCCCGGCCGGACAATGTCGATGCAGCACCCCACTCAACAGAGTGACCGTACGGACGTTTTAAAATAGCAGAATTCTAAATCGCCCGCTCTCGTCCCCTCCGATACAACCGCACGATCGCATACAGCGCGATCATTGGGGTCCAGATCCAGATTATCTCATTGTAGAGGACGTGCAACCCCGCGTGGCCGAAGAATCGGGGTATGCTCATGGGAGAGGCGTCGACCGGCCGCCAGAGCATGAAATACCGGGTGTTGTCGAAGGGGATGAAGAACCCCACGCCCATGCCCTTGTCGGTCATGGAGTCGAGTAATCCGTGAGAGGCGGTCACGACAAAGAAAAAGGCGAGCAGCGCCCACCACCGCCGGGAGAACCGGGAGATCGCGGGAAAGGCGAACAGGACGACCAGCAGGGCGACGATCAGCGCGAAGAGGAGCGAATGAAAGAATCCCCGGTGGCCGAAGAGGTCCCCATATTTAACGCCCAGATAAAAACCGGCCACGTCCACGTCGGGAAGGATCGAACAGACGGCGGTCAGGACCCAGAACCGCGGCGCCATCGGCTCTTGCGGGAAGCGCGTCTTCCCGAGCATCTCTGCAACGAATATGTGCGTGAAGGCTGAAGGCATGGCAGTTCCATCAAGCTCCGAAGTTCGCAGGGCACATCAGCATGAACCTGAAATTTCTTTTGTCCTCATCACGCTCTCCTCACCAGCCTGCCGGCAAGCCAGAAGAACAGCACGGTATAGGCAAGCAGCACGAGGACCGAGGCCGCTGACGGCTCCCTGCCTGACGCGAGTTCACGCAGGAGCATGCTCGCGTGCGTGAGCGGATAGACCAGGACCGCGCTCTGAAAGGGCTCGGGCAGCCGGTCGGGCGAAAAGAAGGTGCCCGCCAGGAACGACATGGGGATGATGAAAAAGCTGTTGAAGTTGGCCATGTCCTCATGGGTCTGCGCGAGCATGGCTGCCGCAACGCCGGCGGCGCCGAAACAGAACGCGGTGAGCGCCAGGACCAGGAACAGGTTCAGCGTCACCTGCATCCGCACGCCGGAGGCAAGACCGACCAGCATCAGCATGAACGCCGAGAACAGGCCGCGGGCGAGGCCGGTCAGTGTCCTGCCGAGCACGATGTCCCAGGGGCTGAGCGGCGCTACGAGAACCTCCTCGAGCGTCTTGGTGTAGAGCTTGCTGATGTTGAGCGATGTGGAGACCGGGCCGAAGCTGTTGTTCATGGCCGAGAGGGCGAGGATGCCGGGCAGGATGAAGTCCAGATACCGTCCGTTGCCGACGTTCATGCCCCGGCCGAGCCCCCAGCCGAAGGTCACGAGGTAGAGGATCGGCATGACCAGGCTCGAGGCCAGAAAGCGCCAGGGCTTCTTGCGGACGAGCATTATTTCTTTCCAGAAGATGGGGTAGAAGTTCATGATAAACCTTTATCGAACCACAGATGAACACGGATAACCGCAGGTAAAGCCCGCCGCAAGAAACCGATGCGAAACCTTTAATAACCACGGGTGAGCACGGTTAAACATAGGACGAAAATGATAATGAAACCACAGATGGCCACCGGTAAACACAGATGTTGAAACATGCGTCAGTCATGAAAAAACACGGACGACAAAGCTTTGTTCTTTCGTTCTTGCCGTTCATTCGTGATCGTAACTGCCTTCGTCTGTATCCGTGTTCACCTGTGTTCATCTGTGGTTAATAATAATTACCCTTCGATCCTCTCCCCGGTCAGCTCGATGAACACATCCTCCAGCGTCACGTCGCGGACCGCGACGCTGCAGCCGAGGTCCTTGCCGGAATCGAGCGCGTCTTCGCGGGAGTGGAAAAAACGCCTCGGCAGGTCGTGTCTTCCCAGGCATTCCAGGATATACCTCCCCGTCAGGGCCTTCAGGTCCGCGGGGGCGCCGAGGGCCATGATCTTGCCGGCCCGCATGATGGCCACCCGGTCGCAGAGGAAGTCTGCTTCCTCGATGTAGTGCGTTGTGAGCATGATCGTGATGCCGCTCTTCTTGAGCGATTCGATCAAGCCCCAGATCAGCCGTCGGGCCTGCGGGTCGAGCCCCACGGTCGGTTCGTCCATGAAGACCACCGCGGGATGGTGCATCAGCCCGCGCGCGATCAACAGGCGCCTGCGCATGCCCCCCGACAGGTGCTCCACCGGCGTATCCTTCTTTTCCCAGAGCCCGACAAACCGCAGCAGCTCCTCGGATCGCGCACGCCGGTCCGCCGCGTCCATCCGGTGAAGCCTGCCGTGGTACTCGAGGTTCTCGGCGCACGTCAGGTCGATGTCGAGGTTCAGCATCTGGGGCACCACGCCGATCGAACGCTTGACGCCCAGAGGATCGGCGGACACATCATTCCCCGCGACCACGGCCGAACCGGAGGTCGGCGCCAGGAGCGTCGTAAGCATCCGGATCGTCGTCGTCTTGCCCGCTCCGTTCGGGCCGAGCAGGCCGAAGACCTCGCCTTTTCCGACGGAGAAACTGGCAGACTGCACCGCGCCTACGGCGCCGAAGTATCTTGTGAGATTACGGGTCTCGATCATAGAGCTAACGGGAAACTTATACCGCGGATGAACACGGACAAAGGTAAAAAAGAGTGATCTTTCAATAAAACGGGATTGCGGAGCTTTTCCCCGGCCATAAAGCAAGATTCCTTCGCCTTCGGCTCGCAATGGAGGCGAGGGGCCTTTCGCAAGGAGGGCGAAAACTCAACAGCCTGCTAGTCTTCAGTCTCGATCCCGAGCGCCTTGATCTTCCGGTGCAGGTTGCTGCGCTCCACGCCGATGGCGTCGGCCGTGCGGCTCACGTTGCCGCCGTTTTCGCGGAGCTTGTGCGTAATGAACGCCCTCTCGAACTCCGCCCTGGCATCCCTGAGCGTGGCATGGGCGTATCCGTTCCTGCCCGCCCCGGGTCCGCCTGCGGCAGCAGGCGCCGACCTCCCTGAGCTGACCGGCGCCGGAACATCCGCAGACCGGAGCATCGGGCCCGGGACCATGATGATCAGCCGTTCGATGATGTTCCGCAGTTCCCGCACGTTGCCCGGCCAGTGGTATTTCCGGAAAAGGGCCAGGGCCTCGTCGTCGAGGGTCTTCGGCTTCTGTCCGTACTCGGAGGAGAACTCGTTCAGGAAATGCCGGACGAGCAGCGGGATATCGTCTGCCCGCTCCCGGAGCGGGGGGACCTCGAGGGGGATCACGTTCAGCCGGTAGTACAGGTCCTCCCTGAAGGAGCCTTTCTTTATCTCCTCCGCGAGGTTCTTGTTCGACGCCGCGATGACGCGCACGTCGGCCCTGAGCGTCTTCGTGCCGCCCACGCGCTGGAACTCCTGCCCCTCCAGCACGCGGAGCACCTTGGCCTGGGTGGCCATGCTCATGTCAGCGATCTCGTCGAGGAAGATGGTCCCGTTGTGTGCCAGTTCGAACTTGCCGCGTTTCATCCCGGCGGCGCCGGTGAAGGCCCCCTTCTCGTGGCCGAAGAGCTCGCTCTCGATGAGATCCTGCGGGATCGCGGCGCAGTTCACCTCCACGAAGGGACCCGAGGCCCGCTTGCTTGCGCGATGGATGGCGCGGGCGACCAGCTCCTTGCCGGTCCCGCTCTCGCCGTGGATCAGGACCCAGCCGTTCGTGGGTCCCGCACGTGCGATCTGGTGCTTGAGCGTCCTCACCTGCCCGCTCTCGCCCACGATCTCGGAGCGGCGCTCGATACTCCTCCTGAGCGCCTCGTTCTCCTCGCGCAGGCGCGTTTCCTCGATCCCGTGCTTCACCACCAGCGTGAGCTGCTGCAGCTCCGGCGGCTTCACGATGAAGTCGTAGGCCCCCATCCTGGTCGTTTTGACCGCGGTCTCGATCGTGCCATGGCCCGTGATCATGACCACGGGCATTTCGGGCCTGGCCTCCTTCAAGCGGCGGAGCGTCTCGATGCCGTCCATGCCGGGCATGGCGATGTCGAGCAGCGCGATCGCCGGGTGGGTCTCGTGCATCAGCTCGATCCCCTCGCTGCCCGACGCCGCGGCAACGACCTCGTACCCCTCGTCCTTCATCACGCCTGCCAGGGAGTTCCGCACGCTCTCTTCGTCGTCAATGATGAGAATGGTTTCACTGGACATCTGGCATCCTTACACTCCAAAATCCGGAGTCACGCATGGGCCTCAGGTATACCGAGCGGGTGATGGGCGCGGTTCCCAGCGGCCCACAGGACCTGCACGTTGAATCAGTGTGTCGGGTTTCGCTTTGCTCTACCCAACCTGCGTCTGACCTGTGTTTTGGCGCCTGGTGCTTGTATGCTCTCGGGAGCCTGGAATTTATCGAGTCAGTCCGCTCTTCAGCTTCTCGACCACCGCGTCGATCTCCGCCTCCGTGGTCTCCCTCCCGAGGCTGAAGCGGATCGCCCCCCGCGCCAGTTCCGGGTCCGTCCCCATCGCAGCCAGCACGTGCGACGGCTCGACGAGGTCGCCGTGGCAGGCGGCTCCCGGCGATACGGCAACTCCCGGAAGCGCCTCCATCACCGAGACGGCATTGGCGCCTCCAAAGCTGATGTTCCAGGTATTCGGAAGCTTATGTTCCGGGTGTCCGTTCAAATGCACCCTGAGGCCCGCTGCCCGCAGGCCCTCGAACAGCCGCGTCCCCAGGCCTGCCAGACGCGCCCCCTCGGCCTGAAGGATCGGCATGGCGATCACGGCCGCCGCGCCGAGCCCGACGATCGCGGCCGTGTTCTCGGTCCCGGGACGAAGGCCGCGCTCGTGTCCTGCTCCGTTCAGCAGGGGGGGAAGTTTCCGGCCGTTCCTGATGTAGAGGGCCCCGATCCCCTTCGGCGCATAGAACTTGTGGCCCGCCACGGTCAGGAAATCCACGCCAAGCTCTTCCACCGAGACCCGGACCTTGCCCGCGCTCTGGGCCGCGTCGGTGTGGAAGAGCACTCCCCGGGACGAGGCGACCCGCGCGAGGGCCGCAATATCCTGGATCGTCCCGACCTCGTTGTTCGAATGCATGATCGAGACGAGCGCGGTGTCCTTGGTGATGGCCTTTCCCAGCTCAACGGGATCCACCATCCCGAACCGGTCGACCGGAAGATAGGTCACCCGGTACCCGAAGCGTTCGAGATGGCGGCAGGGCTCAAGCACCGCCGGGTGCTCGATCGCCGAGGTGATGAAATGCTTCCCCTTGCCCGCCGCCTTGGCAACGCCCTTGATCACCATGTTGTTCGACTCGGTCGCGCCGCTCGTGAAGATGACCTCCGGGGCCCCGCACCCGAGCAGGAGGGCCAGCCGCTCCCGCGCCTGCTCGATAGCCGCGCGGTTCGCGACGCCGAAGGAATGGCTGCTCGACGGGTTGCCGAACCGTTCCCGGAGATAGGGCAGCATCTCGTCGAGGACCTGCGGATCGACGGGAGTGCTTGCGTTGTAGTCGAGATAGATGGGTTTCATGGGATTCCGCGCTTCACGAGACGATTTTGCTCACGACGAAGGATTCAAGATAATATTCCAGGAGGTTCATCGCCCCGACGATGACCGCCGCCGAGAGAAATGAGCCGAGCGCATACCAGGCGGCCCGTCCCTTCCCGAGGGACGCCAGTTCCCTGATGCCCAGGTAGAGAAGATAGACACTGTAGAGGATCGCCGCATCGATGATCCAGCCCATGCGGGGAAGAACGGCAATGAAGCCGGCGATAAAAAGCGGGGTGAATGAATATGCCGCGATCTTGAACCCTTGAAGCGCATCCCACCGGGATCCGGGGCTCGCCATGACCGCCGTTACGATCATACCGGCCGTCATAACGTTCAGGACGTACATGCAGTACCACAGCGTGTTCGTGAGTGCCGCGGACAGCAGGGAGGAGCCGGGGGCGCCGTTCGGCACCGGGCCGTCAAAGATCATCCGTGCCGTGACGGCGGCCGCCGGGGGGATCACTGCAAGGATGCCGACATAGCGGAACAGGATGCGGTCATACGTTGTTGCCTCGTCCCTGACCGCCTGCCACTCCTGCCCGGGGCGGATGAGCATGTTCTTCACTCTCGGAAAAAGAGCATTCATGCCCCTGTCTTTCTGTCGAACACGCCCGTGGTCAGGTACCGGTCACCCACGTCGGGGAACACGGTTACGACGCGTTTGCCCTTGCCGAGCCGCGCGGCGACCTGCATTGCCGCCCAGCAGGCAGCTCCCGAGGATATGCCGACAAGCAGTCCCTCCTCGCGCGCAAGCCGGGCGGTCATATCGGCCGCATCATCGTTCGTCACGGTGATGATCTCGTCGTAGATCTTCGTGTTCAGGATGGACGGTACGAAGTTCGGGCCGAGCCCCTGGATCGTGTGCGGGCCGGGCTGTCCTCGGGAAAGGAGCGGCGAGGACGCGGGCTCGACGGCGATTATATTGATGTTCTTGAACTTCCTTCTCAGGACCTCGCCGACCCCCGTGATCGTGCCGCCCGTGCCGATGCCGGCCACGAACGCGTCGATCCTCTTCGCGCCCGTGAAGGCAAGGATCTCCTTTGCCGTGGTCCTGCGATGGACCGCCGGGTTCGAGGGGTTCCCGAACTGGTCGGGCTTGTAAAATTGCCCGCCCGACGCGACGATCTCGTCGCATTTCATGACAGCGCCTTTCATCCCCTGGCCCGCCGGCGTCAGGACCAGCTCCGCTCCATATGCTTCCAGAAGCCTGCGGCGTTCGACGGTCATGGACTCGGGCATGGTCAGGATGATACGGTATCCCTTGACCGCGGCCACCAGGGCGAGGCCGATGCCGGTGTTGCCGCTCGTGGGCTCCACGATGGTCATGCCCTTCTTGAGCCTGCCGGCCTTCTCGGCGTCCTCGATCATGGCGAGGGCGGGCCGGTCCTTGACGCTCCCGCCGGGGTTCTGGCCCTCAAGCTTGGCCCAGACCTCGGCAAAGCCTGCGGGCACGAGCCTGTTCATCTTCAGTGTCGGCGTGTTCCCGATAAGGTCAAGGATATTCTTCGGCTTGGGCATTGTTCATCCTTTCTTCGCTGCTGGCGCCGGGGTCCTCACCCCGGGCCCGGCATTCCGTATGGCGGCAAGGATGTCCTCGACGGCAAGCAGGGCTCCCCCGGGCCTTCCGAAGAACGAGACCCCGGCCCTGCCGTTCACGGCCAGCCGGACGTCCTCCACCATCTGCCCCAGGTTCATCTCGACCACCAGGAACCGACCGATGCGCTCCGCGGCCCCGGCGATGATTTCCTCGGGGAAGGGGAAGAGCGTAACGGGCCTGATCAGCCCCACCCGGATGCCTTCTGCGCGGGCAAGGCCGACCGCCGTCTTCGCGATGCGGGCCGCCGTGCCGAAAGCCACCAGCGCGAGCTCGGCGTCGTCGAGCATCACCGTTTCGCACATCACCTCGCGCTCTTTCATCCGGTCGTACTTGGCCTTCATCTTATAATTCTGCTGCTCGAGCATCCCGTCCTCCCCGGGCAGCATGAAGAGCGACCGGATCACCTTCCCGGGCCGGCCCTTCGCGCCGGACAGCGCCCAGGGCTTCTCGGTCTGCACGGGCCGGATGTCCGGCAGCTCCACCGGCTCCATCATCTGGCCCAGGACGCCGTCTCCGAGGATCATCACCGGATTGCGGTACTCATCGGCCTTCTCGAAGGCCTTCACGGTAAGGTCCGCCATTTCCTGCAGGTTGGAGGGCGCGTAGACGAGCAGCTTGTAGTCGCCGTGGCCGCCGCCTTTCACGGCCTGGAAATAATCGGCCTGGGAGGGTGAGATGTTGCCAAGGCCCGGACCGCCGCGCTGCATGTTCACGATCACCGCGGGAAGCTCGGACGCGGCCATGAACGACAGCGCCTCCTGCATCAGACTGATGCCGGGACTGGACGAAGAGGTCATCGCCCGCTCGCCCACGGCCGCTGCGCCGTAGACCATATTGATCGCGGCGATCTCGCTCTCGGCCTGCACGAAGGTCCCGCCCACCTCGGGCATGCGCCGGGCGAGGTACTCCGGGATCTCGTTCTGCGGAGTGATGGGGTAGCCGAAATAACGCCGGCATCCGGCCCGCACCGCCGCCTCGGCGAGCGCCTCGTTGCCGGTTATGAGAATCTTGGACATTGCTTACCTTCCTCCGGCGCCGGCGGTCCCCGTGAAGCTGTTCGAGGGGTGTCCTTCCTTACGCCTCATGCCTTACGATTCTTTTACTTCCACACCTCGATGGCCACATCGGGGCACATCTCCGCGCAGAGCGCGCAGCCCGTGCAATCGTCTTCCCCGCCGCAGAACTCGACCGTGTAGTACCCGTTCTTGTTGAATTCCACGCCGATCCTCAGCAGCTTTTTGGCGCATGCCGTGGTGCAGAGCCCGCAACCCTTGCAGTATTCTCCGTTGATGACGACCTTGCCCTTCGTTTTTCCTTTCATCCCCTTATGCCCCGCTCCATTCTGTTTCACACGCTTCCCCGCTCGATCATCTCCTCGGCGTGCCTGATCGTCGCCTCGGTGATCGACTTCCCGCCGAGCATGCGCGCGATCTCGTCGACGCGCTCCTGCTTTTCCAGCAGCCTGACCTCCGTGCTCGTGCGGTCCTTCTTCACGGACTTGGCCACCCCGTAGTGGCTCGTTGCCATGCTCGCGATCTGGGCCAGGTGGGTGATGCAGAAGACCTGCCGCTTTGCCGAGATGCGCCGCAGCTTCTTCCCGACCTCTTCCGCCACCGCGCCGCCGATGCCGGCGTCGACCTCGTCGAAGACCAGCGTCGGGATGCTGTCGCCCTCCACGAGGAGCGTCTTGAGCGCCAGCATGATCCTCGACAGCTCGCCGCCCGAGGCGATCTTCGCGAGCGGCTTCGGCTCCTCGCCGGGGTTGGGCGAGATCAGGAACTCCACCCGGTCCGCTCCGCGGGGCCCCAGCCTGAGCCCGCTCAGGGTATCGCCGCCCGGCTCCTGAATGATCGCAATGGAAAAGGTCGTCTTCTTCATGCCCAGGTGACCCAGTTCCGATTCGATCTTCTTTTCGAGCTCCTTCGCGGCAACGCCGCGCTTCCCGGTGAGCTCGCTCGCCCGGTCGGTCAGTCCGAACTTTATGGCCTGGATCTCGGACTTCCGCTGCTCGATCTCCTCGGACGCTTTTTCCATGCGCTCCAAATCGGCGGCCGCCCGCTCTCCGAATGCGATGACCTCCTCGACCGTGTTACCATATTTCTTTTTCAGCTTCTGGATCAGGTCCAGCCGGTCGCCGACCTGCTCCAGCCGCCGGGGGTCGAACTCGATCCGGTCCCGGTAGGCTGCGATCTCCCGGGCAGCCTCCTCCACCTGCGCGCGCCCGGACTCGCACAATTCCACGGCCCCGGAGATCCGGCTGTCGATCGCGCTGATGTCCTTCAGCCCGTTGATCGCCTTTTTCAGGTTCACCAGCACGGAATCGTCGGAGGAGTGAAGCACCTCGTCCACCATGGCGGAGGCGGCGGCAAGCTTCTCCGAGCTGGCAATCACCTTCTGCTCGTTCGCGAGCTCGTTGTCCTCGCCGGGCTTCAGCAGGGCGGCCTCGATCTCGTTCTTCTGGAAGCGCAGCATGTCCTCGCGCTGGGCGCGGTCCCGCTCCCCGGCCTCGAGCCCGGCAAGCGCCTTCCGGACGTCCGACAGCCGTCCGTACTCGGCAGCCACCTCGTCGCGGAGCGGCGTGAGTCCTCCGAAGGAGTCGAGCAGGTCCATCTGGCGTTCCAGCGACAGGAGCGACTGGTGTTCATGCTGGCCGTGGATGTCGGCGAGGCTTTGGCCGAGCGCCGAGAGCGTCGCGAGGTTGGCCAAACTCCCGTTGATGTAGACCTTGTTCTTGCCCGATGCCGCGAGCACCCTGCGCACGATCAGGTCCTCGGCCGGGTCGAACTCGATGCCCTGCTCGGAAAGCAGTCCCTTGACCTCCTCCGTGCCGCGCCCGTTCAGCTCGAACGCCGCTTCCACCACGGCTTCCTCGAAGCCCGTCCGGATCAGGTCCGAGCTTGCCCGCTCGCCGAGCGCCAGGCCGAGCGCGTCGACGACGATCGATTTGCCCGCGCCGGTCTCTCCCGTGAGCACGTTCAGCCCCGGTCCGAACTCCACGCGGAGCTGGTCGATGATGGCAAAATTCTTAATGTTCAGTTCTTTTAGCATAAGAACCTGACCCGGACAAGCCGGATCAAAACCAGAAGCTAAAGGCGTCTCTCGCGGAGCACGCGGAGGACGCAGAGTTTAAAACCAAAACCCGAAAGTCTTTCATGGCGAACTATTTTTTGATTTTCTCTGAGCTCTGCGCCTCTGCGAGAAATTTTCTTGCCCTTTTGTAAAGAATTTGATTTGTTAGATACTAAGGTCTTTTTTGCCGTTTCCCCAGGGCCCTTCGCTTATTTCCCCGCCGCTGCTTCGGCCTTCTTGAGTGCGAACCTGCCCTGGGTCGAGCGGCCGTTCCCTCCGGCGAGGCGGTAGTATGACGCTGCATCGCCTGCCCTGCCCATGCGCTCTGAGGCCCTTCCTGCCCAGTAATACGCCGTGCCCACCCACATGCCGGACGAGGGATAGAGGCCGGGAATCTTCAGGAACTCCTGGACCGCCTCCGCGTCCCTTCCGAGCAGAAAGCAGCAGAAACCGATCCAGTACTGGGTCTCGGGCCGCGCGCTTTCTTTCTGGCCCCTGACCGCGGCGCGGTACGCGTCGAGCGCGTTCCCGTAGGATCCGAGCCGGAACCACGTGTCTCCGATATGTGAGTGGATGTCGCTCCGGGTCACGCCCTCAGGCGGGGATTCGAGGAGCTTCTGATACAGGGAAAGGGCGTCCTGGAACCGGGATGCAGTGAACAGCTTCTTTGCCGTAAGATAGTCCTGTGAGGCCGGATTGGGTTCGGCGGCGCACAGCAAGGACCACGGGAGAAGCACGATGATGAGTGAGAGCAACGGGCTCTTTACCATGCGGACCTCCCCCGGTATTTGAAGGAAAAACTGTAGCAAATTTACCACAAACAGGGGAGTCTCTTCAAGACTTATCTTTCACTGGGCGTGGCGCTGTCCGGCTCGCCGCGGAGCGGTCACTGAAAGCATCACCGGGCCGCACGCGATCGCGCTATGGCAGCCACAAATAGGTGAACTTCATCCCCGGCTTGGCCAGTTCACCGAGGTTCACATTGAACAGGCTCATGTTCAAAGAGTAGATGTTCGGACGGTATTCCCCGGGCCGCAGATAGGTCACGATGGTAGCGCGGTCGATGCCCGCGAGGTTCCTCGCCTGGGAAAAGGCATCCTCGAGATAACCGATGCCGTCGATCAGGCCCGCGTCCTTTGCCTCGCTGCTGGTATAGATCCGCCCGTCCGCAAGCTGCCGGACCCGTTCGGGCGCCAGCTTCCGCTCGGCGACGATCAGTCCCACGAACCTGCCGTAGAGATCGTCGATCATGGACTGGAATATCTTCTTCTCCTCCGGCGTGACCGCCCGGAACGGAGAGCCCATGCCCTTCTCCGGACCCGACGATATCTCGAGGGCCTGGATGCCGATCTTCTGCATCAGGCCCGTGGCGTCGACGCGCAGCATGGTGACGCCGATGCTTCCCGTGATGGTCGTCGGCTGCGCCGTGATGCGCTCCGCGGCAAGCGCCGTATAGTAGGCGCCCGACGCCCCCGTGTCCGTGAAATGGGCCACGACTTTCACGCCCGTCTCGTTCCTGAATTTCCGGATCTCGTGATAGAGCATGTCCGAGGCCGTCACGCCGCCGCCGGGGCTGTTGATCCTGAGCACCAGGGCCTTGACGTTCTTATCCGAGCGAGCGCGGTCAAGCTGCTCGCGCAGCACGGCGACCATGCCCGGCTCCTTGGTTGCCCCGAGCGCCGTCCCGCCCTCTTCGGTCGTGATCACGCCGGTTATGTCCACGAGCGCGATCTTGTCCCTCCCCTCTCCCGAGATCACCTGTTCCTCCAGCGGCTGCGCCTCGGGAAGCAGGTTGACCTTGATGACGAAACAGCCGGACAACAGCGGCAGGAAAGCGGCGAGTAACACAATTCTCTTGGCTCCTTGCATGGCAAACCTCCTCGGGAATGAAGGGCGACCGGAAAGAGGATTGACCGGTGAAACGCCCTGTTCGTTGCAGTGCAATTTACCCTGTTCATCATACCTTGTATCGCTCTCATTGGTTGATTTTCACGTCCGCCTTGCTCCTGAGCTCGGCGAGATACCGGGACATCTGCTGTCCGAGCTTTTGCCTCTGCAACCCGGCCGTGATCTGCTTCTGGACGTCGCTGAACCGTTTTCCCTCGAAGCGGTCCCGGTGCGCGTTGAAAAACTCCTCAGCCTCGTCCCGGTCCACCCGGACGAAGAGGCTGATCTTTTTCTCGACGAACCGCTCCACGAGCAGCCGCTCGCCCAGCATGCGGCCGAGCCGTTCCCTGGTCATGTCCAGACGCTCCAGAAAATCGTCAAGCGCCTTTTCGGAGCCGAGCCTTTGAGTGAGCTTTTCGATTTCCGCGGCGATGTCCTGGTCCGAGATCTCTACGAACTTGAGCCGCCGCGCCTCCTGGACCAGAAGATCGCGGTTGATGAGGCCTTCCAGTGTCCCGGCCCGGATCGCCTCGGTGTTGCCTCCCCCGAGCGCCGCATTGAAACCCACCGCCTGGTTCAGTTCGCTCAGCGTGATGACATCATGGCCTACAGACGCTACCACGCGGTCGATCAGTTCGGCCCGGACCGGCCAAGGGAGCAGGATCAGGAGCATGAGCAGAGGCAGGACGAGAGCCGCGGGGCGGCGGAGCGGCAGGCTCGAAAAAAAAGCCGGGTCAGGTCTCATCGTGCGCTTCACGTCCTTCGCCTTTCTTGTCGCCGGGAATTGCAACACGTCTGATGCTCCTACTCCTGTTTCAGGTCCGTCATCGGGATCCCCTTCAGGTATTCCACGACCCTGTCCTTCCGGATGCCTTCCAGCTGCTTGACGATCTCCGCGATCCTGATCGCGTTGCTCAGGACCGCTTCGAGACGCGCGGCCATCTCCGGGTCCTTCTCCCCGTAACGCTCCATCAGGAGCTCCGTATTCCCGATCACGGTCGTCAGGGGGTTGTTGATCTCGTGCCGCACGGTCACGACCACCTGGCCGATCGCCCCGAGCCGCTCGGCCTGCACGAGCATCTCCCGCATGCGTTTCTGCTCGGTCACGTCGCGTGCCGTCACCTGGTATCCCGCGAACTGTCGGTTCCTGATAAGCTTGCGGGCGCTCGCCTCGATGAACACCGGACCCCCCTCCTTCCCGGCGACCTCGAACTCCGTCCACCCCCGGGTCTTGAACCCGTTGTGCAGCAGGCGACGGGCGGCCTCTGCGCCCCCGGGGGAGAGAAAGTCGAAGATGCTCTTGCCGGTGAGCTCCACCTTGGAATAGCCCGAGAACGTCTCGGCTGCCTTGTTCACGGCGGTGAGCCTGCCCGACGCGTCCATGGTGAACAGGATGTCCGTGGCATTCTCGAAGAGGTCCCAGTATTTCTCGCTCGATTCCTTTACCTCGGCGTAGAAACGGAAGTTCTCGACCGCCATTCCCAGCTGCACTCCCATGGCATCAAGCATCTGGACATCGGAGGGTTTCAGCTGAAAATCCTTCTGGGGATAGAGAAAGACGACGCCGAGTACGATCCCGCGGGACTTGATCGGGATGATGATGTGGGAGTGGTCCTCCCCGCTGTCGGGCCTCGTGTGGCGCGGGTCGTCACAGCCGTGCCCGGTGTACAGGAGCTCCCCGTTCTGGGCCGCGATGCCGCAGAGGCATTCCCCCATCCTGATCTCGGACTCCTGCTGCACGAACTCGGGGGAAAGGCCCCGGGAGGTGACGAGTCGCAGCACCTCCCCGTCCGGTTCGCACAGAAAGATCCCGCCCTTGGGATCGATCCCGGAAAGGCTCTCAACGATCCTGAGCAGCGATTTGTCCAGCACGTCCTTCAGCGTGCCGGCCCGGCTCAGGGTGAGTGCGACGGCGTCGAGCGACGCCAGCTCGTGGGTCCGCTCGTACAGTTTCTGCTCGAGGTCGGCATAGGAGACCCGGAGCCGGTGGGCCATCTCATTGAATCGCTCTCCCAGCCTGGCGATGTCGTTTTCGCCGTGCACCTGCACCTGGTAATCGAGGTTCCCCCGGCTGATTTCCTCCGTTCCTTCCCAGAGATCGAGGAGCGGAACCGAGACCTTGCGGTGGAAGTACAGAACGAAGGCGAAGAGGGCGCCCAGGGATGTTATGAGGATCGCGAGGAGAAGGACGTTGATCCACAGATTGTTCCGGTGGAGCTGCTCAAGGACGATGCCCATCTGCGCCGCGTTCGCCTGCTGATACTTCTCGATGTCGCGCTTCATCCAGAGCTGCAGGCTGTCCAGCTCGGCCAGCAGGTCCGTGGCAAGCATCCGCTGCCGGGGGTCAGTGGGCCGCAGTGAAAAAACACGCTCCACCTTTGTTTTCATCAGGTCCAGGTCCGCCACGAGGCTCGACGGCGCGGCCCCGTCCCGTGCTGCCGGAGCTCCCCCCGGGAAGCCGGCCAGCGCCCGGTCCGCCTCGTTTCGGGCGGTCTCGTACCGGTTCCAGTAGCTCCGTTCGCCGGTCATCACGAAATTCTGCACGGCAATGGATATTTCGTCGAGCTGCCGTTCGATGAGCCAGATCCGCTCGGCATCGGCAGAGAACGCTCCCAGCTGCCGACTGGTGCGGGAAAAGGCTGCATTGATGTACTCGAACGACAGCGCCGTCACCGCCAGGATCACCAGCATGCCCGCCGCGACGAGGAACATCAGTCTTTTATGGATTTTCATGCCATGAAGCCTTTTCTCAAGGCGCGAATTGTCATAATCTGGCCACAGAGTCCACAGAAAACTTCTTGAATCTCAGGGATACAAACATTCTTGAAATACCTCACCCTCGGCGCCCTCTTTTTAATAGCGACTTACGCTCTTGCACCGTTTCTCAAAAAATGATGAGCGCGCAGAGCAAAATGAAAAAGCAGCCCTTTCGTGTTCAGAATTAACCCGGGCAGTCCTGAAGGCTCTCCGTGGTTTCGTCCTTCATGCTCTGTTTTCATTTAACTTTTGACAGCAACTCGACGCGCATGCGCCGCACCCGCAGCGGATGCATCTTTCAGAGACATCATGCACCAGTACCAGCCGGTTTTCCGTACGAATGCCGTGACGACCAGCGGGACCGTCGCCTTGCGCCCTCATTGCCCGCCCACATCGCACACAGAGCGGCATTGTGTTTTCCGCATCCACGCCATGTTCAATAATAGCACTGTGCGGCGTTTCCGTCCAGACCAGGCAGGCGGCGCGGAGCATCCGGTTCGGGGTCCAGCACGACGGGGACCCCGGCCCTTGACGCGCTCTGCCGCTGTTGTCCGGACCCAGACCGCGAAGGGGCATTTAAAAAGCGTGCCCGATGTTGAAGTGGAGCTCACCCCGGCTTTCTCCCGGCCGGCGGTTTATTTTCAGCCCGTAATCGATCCTGAGCGGTCCGACCGGCGTTCCATACCGGATGCCCGCGCCATAGGACGCGCGCGCCGGCGGCCGGAGCTGGTCGGGCTGGTTGATGAGTATCTGCTCATTCTCGTCAAGCCAGACCCTGCCCGCGTCGGAGAACAGCACAAAGCCAAAGCCTTCCGTTGCCATGACCCGGACCTCCGCGTTGAGCAGCCACATGGCCGAGCCTCCGGTCGGCGTGGTTGTGCCGTCCGGGTTGAGGTTGCTCGGGCCGACGGAATCCTGCGTATACCCGCGGATCGTGGTGCTGCCGCCCAGGTAAAATCGTTCATGGAGCGGGATATCGGTCGATTCATAATGCGGCCATGCCATGCCGCCGCGGGCCGAGAGCGCGGCCAAGACCGATGGACTCATGGGGATGTACCAGCTGCTCTGGAGCGAGAGCTTGGTAAAGTCGGCCTCCGATCCGATCTGGTGCATGGCCTGTTTGAGCACAATGCCGTGGATCGCCCCCGATTTCGGGTTGAAGATATCGTCGCGTAGGTCCCAGACCAAGGCGGGGATCAGGCTGCTGACGCGCACGTGGCCGATGTCCTGGAATGAGAGAATGACCCCGGGCTCCAAGTCATAGTTCGTCACATTTTCGTACGCGTACGTGAGCGAGGCTTTCATTGCTCCCAGCTTTTTTTCCACCCCGTAGGAAGCCGAGGCCTCGCGCGTATTGTAATAGATCTCGCGCGTCTGGGAATTGAGATGTTCCGTATTGGACCAGACGAGCGCGAATTTCCCCTGCATATCGTACCCGAAGAACCAGGGATGCTGGTAATTCAGGATCGCCCGCGTCAGGATGTCGCTCTTTTCGAAGCGCACGCCGGCATAATGGGCCAGCCCCCACAGGTTCCGGTAGGAAACTTCCACGGACCCGCGCGCACGGTCGAGATCGCCGTACCCCACGCCGAACTCCACGGAGCCTGCGGGCCGCTCCTCGATGGAGAGGAGCATGTCTTTCACGTACTCCTTCTCGCCGGGATTCAAGGGTTCGAACCGCACCCGGCTGAAGTATCCGAACCGGTAGATCCGCTGCTGGCTCTTCAGGATCTTCTCGTAGTCGTAGGCATCGCCGGGCTTCAGGAGCAGCTCGCGCCTGATCGCGCTCTCCTTCGTGCTTTCGTTGCCGCGGACGATGATCCGCCCGATCCTGACCGGCTGGTCCTCGGTTATCCGGTAGGTAACGTCGATGGTCCCGTCATTCGGTTTCCGGTCGACCTCGACGCGGGCGTAGAGATACCCCTTGTCGGAATAGGCGGAGAGGATCCGGTATCGGTCCTCATCGACCATGCGGTCGTTGTACGGCGACCCCGGCTTCGTGCTGAGCTTTTCCAGGAGCTGCGAGGCGGTCAGGGCATTGTTGCCCTCGAAGGCAATCGACCCCATCCGGGTCTGCGGGCCCTCCGAGATCAGGATGTGGACGTTCGCCTTTCCCTCCCTCTCGGCGAGGTCCACCTTGCTCTTGACCTCCGCGGAGAGAAAACCCGCATCCTGGTACCGGTCCCGCAGGTATTCCACGTCCTTGTCAAGCAGATCCTGCCGGAAAGGGCTCGACGAGAACCACCACCACGGTTCCTTGAGCGCCATCTCGCCCCTTATCTGCTTTGCCGGAAAATAGCGGTTCCCGTCCACGGTGATACGCTCCACCGTGATCCGTCTGCCTTCCTGGATGTCGAACACGAGATCGAGCCTCCCCGGCTGCGCGGTCCGCTTCACCGTGACCTTGACATTGTCATATCCGTCGGCCTGGTACAGGTTCCTGATCTTGTCGGAGCTTCCGTCGATGATCGCGTCCGATGCGTCACGCTCGGACCAGATGAGGAGCTGCTTGCGCAGTTCGCTGTCGCTGAAGGCCCGGTTTCCCGAAAAGGCGACCGTCACTTTCGGCCCCTCCTTGATCTCGATCAGAACAAAGGCCTGTCCCTCCCGGAAGCCGACGTCCACGGCCCCCTGCTTCACGGCCGGATACCCCGCATCGGCGTATTTCTCCACGATGGCGGGGATATCATGGTCGAGCAGCACATTCGTTCTGAGCGGCCCTCCGGGCTCGCTCTTCATCGT
>DATIZR010000029.1 GCA_035516965.1 Nitrospirota bacterium | reverse complement strand
CTGACGAATTGGGTCATAGTATCAGAAATAGCGGCACGAGGGAAGAAGATTGTCCATGGACGTGCCGCCCCGTCACAACGAGCGTGGCTTGATGCCCCAGTGGGCAATGAATTCTTGCTCGGCCTTTTCAGCGTCCCCGGCGTTATACAGGATCAGCTGCTTCAGATGCTGGTAGCTTTCCGGGTCAAGCTCGGTGAACTCTATGGCGAGGCTGCCCGGTCCGATCCGGACGATCTTGCCTGATGCTTCGATGGTAACCCGTTTCCCCGAGGCCTGCAGGACGATGGATACACGGCAAGCGGTGCCCGCCTGCGGAACTGCTCCTGCAAAGGGCACCCGGAGCCCACCCATGCTGACGTTGACCTCTGCGTCCAGCCGGATCGTAAAAGCCCCTGCGTCGATCTCTACGCCGGTCTTAAAGGGTATCCGGATAAAGCCTCTTCTGTCGATTGAATCCTCTGGCATGCATACCTCATCGGCCTGCTTGGTCACAGTATAGCAACAGAATCGCAGGAGCGTCAATGCGAATGACCCTGAGCTGTGCAGAAGCAGCCGTTTTATTGTCCCGGGGCATCAAAAGCCGCGTTCGTTTACGTTATTTGAAGTGCAAACCCATGTTTTGTTTGACATCATCAGGTGATTCTGGTAAAAATGTATATCTTATCCTCTTTGACGCATCATCGCGGCCACTCAACCCGGAATTCAGGAGGTCTTATTCATGAAAAGGATTCTTGTCCTGCTTGCCGTTGCCACGCTTTTCACCGGATCCCCGGTGCATGCCGAGCAGGCGAAAAAAAAATTCACCCCACAGGAGATCAAAAAAATGTCCACCACGAAAGCGGTCCTCGAAACGAAATTCGGAAACATCACCCTGAAGTTCTTCCCCGACGTGGCTCCGGGCCATGTCAAGAATTTCATCGACCTTGCAAAAAAGGGATTCTATGACAACACGACCTTTCACCGCGTGATCCCGGGCTTTATGATCCAGGGCGGGGACCCGATCTCCAAGGACCCGAACGCGCGGGGCGTCGGGACCGGCGGGCCCGGCTATACCATCAAGGCCGAGTTCAATGCAAAACCGCATAAGCGGGGAACGCTTTCGATGGCGAGGGCCGCGAGCCCTGATAGCGCCGGTTCCCAGTTCTTTATTTGCGTGAAGGACTCCCCCTTCCTCGACCGTCAGTATACGGTGTTCGGAGAGGTCGAGAGCGGCATGGAGGCCGTAGACAAGATCGTGGCCCAGCCGCGGGACCAAAACGACAAGCCGAACGACCGCGTCGAGATGAAAGTGAAGATCGTGGAAGGGAAATAGCAAGGCGTTCTCTCGCAAAGCCGCCAAGTCGCAAAGAAAGGCGCGGATCTCAAGGTTTTGCTTCTCTTCGCGAGTGTTGCGTCTTTGCGCGAGACAGGGCGGGGTTCTTTCATTGAAGAAAGATATTAAAAAGATCGTGGTGGCATACTCCGGCGGCCTTGACACCTCGGTCATCATCACCTGGCTGAAAGAGACCTATGGCTGCGAGGTGATCGCCTTCACGGCCGACATCGGCCAGGGTGAAGAGCTCGAACTGCTCCGGGAGAAAGCCATCAGGACCGGCGCGAGCAAGATCTCCATCGACGACCTCCGCGAGGAGTTCGTGCGTGATTTCGTGTTCCCCCTGCTCAGAACGAACGCGGTATACGAGGGCCGTTATCTGCTTGGCACGTCCATTGCCCGTCCGCTCATCGCAAAGCGCCAGATCGAGATCGCGGTCCGGGAAAACGCCGACGCGGTCTGCCACGGGGCGACGGGCAAAGGCAACGACCAGGTCCGCTTCGAGCTGACCTACTTCGCCCTCAAACCCGACATCAAGATCGTCGCGCCCTGGCGGGAGTGGACCATGAAGGGCCGCGAGGAGCTGATCGCCTACGCGGAGAAGCACGGGATCCCGGTGACGGCCACCAGGGCCAAGCCCTATTCCACGGACCGGAACCTGCTCCATATCAGCTACGAGGGCGGCGTCCTCGAGGACCCGTGGAAAGAATCGACCAATGACATGTACACCCTCGCCGTGCCCGTCGAGAAGGCCCCGGACAGGGCCGAGTATGTCGAGGTCGACTACGAGGCGGGCAACCCGGTCGCGATCAACGGCAAAAAACTGTCTCCCGCGGCGCTGCTCGCCGAGTCGAACCGGATCGCCGGGGCCCACGGCGTGGGCCGCGTCGACCTCGTCGAGAACCGGTATGTGGGCATGAAGTCCCGCGGCGTGTACGAGACGCCGGGCGGCACGCTGCTGCACGCGGCGCACCGGGCCGTGGAGTCCATCACCATGGACCGCGAGGCCATGCACCTCCGGGACAGCCTCATTCCTCGCTACGCCGAGCTGGTCTATTATGGATACTGGTTCGCGCCCGAGCGGGCCATGCTCCAGGCCGCGGTTGACGAGTCGCAGAAGAACGTGACCGGCACCGCGCGGGTCAAACTGTACAAGGGAAACTGCGACACCGTCGGCAGGAAATCACCGGTCTCGCTCTATAACCCCGAACTCGCGACCTTCGAGGCGGACCGCGTCTATGACCAGAAGGACGCCGAGGGGTTCATCCGATTGAATGCGCTGAGGCTCAGGATCGGGAGCAAGGCCGGCAGGAGGCCGTAAAGCGTACAGGGAGAACGGTGCCCTTCACGGGACCCGGCCCGCCGTTTTTTCTTCCCGGAGCAAGGCGATGGTAAACCTATGAACAAGAAGACCGCGATACCCAGGAAAAAAAAGACGGCGAAGAAGTCCGCGGCGAAGTCCAAGCCCTGGTCCGGCCGATTCAAGGAGGCAACGAACCAGCTCGTGGAGGAGTTCACGGCATCGATCCCCTACGACTGGCGGCTCTATCCCTATGACATCGCCGGCAGCATGGTGCACGCGAGCATGCTCGCGCGGCAGAAGATCATCACCACGAAGGAGTCGGACCGGATCCTGCGCGGGCTTGAAGATATCCTGCGGGAGATCGCATCGGGGGCGTTCACGTTCAGCGCGGAGCTGGAAGACATCCACATGAACATCGAAAGCAGGCTGATCGAGAAGCTCGGTCCTGTGGGCGGGAAGCTTCATACGGCACGGAGCAGGAACGATCAGGTCGCACTCGACATCCGGATGTACCTGCGCGACGAGATCGCCGACATTCACGACCTGCTCGCGGCGCTCCAGAAGACGCTCGTCGGGCTTGCTCACGCGCACCAGGACGTGATCCTTCCGGGGTACACGCATCTGCAGCGCGCCCAGCCGGTGCTGCTCGGCCACCACCTGCTCGCCTATTACGAGATGTTCGAGCGCGACCGTGGGCGGCTCGAGGACTGCTTCCGCAGGGTGAACGTCATGCCCCTCGGCGCCGGCGCCCTCGCCGGGACCGTGCTCCCCATCGACCGGAAGTTCGTCGCCAGGCAGCTGGGATTCAGCGGCGTCTGCGAGAACAGCATCGATGCGGTTTCGGACCGTGACTTTGCCATCGAGTTTGCGGCGGCCTGCTCCCAGATCATGATGCACCTCTCGCGCCTGGCCGAGGAGTTCGTGATCTGGTCAAGCTCGGAATTCGGGTTCATCACGATCTCCGATGCTTTTGCCACGGGGTCGTCGATCATGCCCCAGAAGAAGAACCCCGACGTCGCGGAGCTCACCCGGGGCAAGACCGGCCGCGTCTACGGCGGCCTCATGACGCTCCTTACCATCATGAAGGGCCTTCCTCTCGCGTACAACCGCGACATGCAGGAGGACAAGGAGCCCCTCTTCGACGCCGCTGACACGGTCTCGCTCACGCTCGCCGTCTTCACGGACATGCTGAAAAGCGTCACTATCAACCGGGAAGCGATGCGGAGAGCGGCGGAGGACGGCTTCATCACCGCGACCGACCTTGCCGATTATCTCGTCAAGAAGGGCATGCCCTTCCGGGAGGCCCACGAGATCGTGGGCAGGGCCGTCCTGCGCGCCCTGGAACTGGGGTGCGGCCTCAATACCATGCCGATCGAGGAATATCAGCGGCTTTCCGACCTGATCGGGGATGACGTGTACCGGGCGTTGTCGGTGGAGCGCTCGGTGAGCCGGAGGAGCTCCTACGGCGGCACGGCTCCCGTCAATCTCAGGAAGCGCCTCCAGACGCTGATGCAGAAACGATGATGACCCGGCCGTGGTGGCTCCCGGCGCCCGTTGCTCTGGCGTGCATGCTGATGCTGTTCGCGTCCTGCGGCAGGAAGACGGACCCGCTGGTGCCTGCCAGTCCCCGGTCCGAACCGGTCAGGGACATCCGGGCAGTGGCCCGCGACGGCGTGGTCTTCCTTTCCTGGGCCATCCCCGCGAAGAACGTCGAAGGGAAAGATTTGAACCCGGCCGAGGTCCTGGGCTTCCGCATCTTCCGGTCGGAACCGGGCAGGGAAGGAAAAGCAGCGCGCTCCCGGCAGATCGCCGTGATCGACCTCGCACACCCGGCACCCGCTGAAGTGCTGAACGGGAGGGTCTCCTGGAGCGACGCCCACCTCAAGTACGGTCAGACCTACGGGTACCGGATCCGGGTGGTGACCGCGCGAGGGGGACCGAGCCTGCCTTCCGATGAGGTCAGGCTGACGCCGCTGCTCTCGCTCGCGGCGCCCGGGCGCCTGACTGCGGCGGAAGGGGACAGCCGGATCATGGTGACCTGGGCCCCGGTGACCACGCGCTCCGACGGGAGCTCCTATGACGGCTTTGTCGGATACAACCTGTACCGGGGAACGGCTGCAGGCCGGGAGGGGGAGGCGCCCCTGAACAAGGAGCCGCTCAGGAACGCAAGCTATCAGGATACGTCCGTTGTGAACGACAGGGTGTATTATTACATGGTCCGGGCTGTTGACAGCCCGGCACAGCCCTGGAAGGAGAGCCTCGATTCTCCCGAAGCTTCAGCCGCGGCGCGGGACCTGACCCCGCCGGACCGCCCGACGGGATTGACCGTCGTGCCGGGGGTCGGCAGGATCTTCCTGACCTGGAACGAGAACCGGGAGCGCGACCTCGCCGGCTATCATGTGTACCGGTCGCACGGGAGCGGCGCAGGCTACGAGCGGCTCACGAACAAGCCGATCGACCGGACGACCTTCTCGGACGAGACCGTAAAGCCCGGCATTCCCTATTCCTATGTCGTCACCGCCGTGGACAAGGCGGGGAACGAAAGCGCGTATTCGAAGGGGCAACAGGCGACCGCCGAGAGGCTTCGCTAGGTCCGGGATGCCGGCATCGCACCGACCGGATGGCGGATCGAAATGAACAGGACAGTCCATGCATGATTTTCATTACAAGAACGGCGAGCTGTACTGTGAAGGGGTACCGGTCAGGAACGTAGCCCAGCGCGTAGGAACGCCCTTCTACCTTTACAGCAGCAACACGCTGGCAAGCCATGTCCGGTCTTTCACCGGCGCGTTCAAGGACGTGCCCCATCTCGTCTGCTTCGCGCTCAAGGCCAACTCGAACAGCGCTGTGCTCCGGCTGCTCGGGAAAGAAGGGGCCGGTGCAGACATCGTTTCGGGTGGCGAACTCTTCCGTGCGCTCCGGGCAGGCATTGATCCCCGCAAGATCGTCTATGCCGGCGTGGGCAAGCGGCGGGACGAGATCGAGTACGCGCTCAAGGTCGGCATCCTCATGTTCAACGTCGAATCGGCGGAGGAGCTGCTGGCCCTCGACCGCGCGGCGCAGGAGATGCATTCCACTGCCCGGATCGCGCTGAGGGTCAACCCGAACATCGACCCGAAGACGCATGCCTATATTTCGACGGGGTTGAAGGAGAACAAGTTCGGCATTCCCATCGAGCAGGCCCTGGAGAGCTACCAGACCGCAAAGGCCCTTGCGAACGTGGAAGTGGTCGGCGTCCACCAGCACATCGGCTCCCAGATCACCGAGGTTCAGCCCTTTGTGGACGCGCTCGAGAAACTGCTCGGGTTTGTGAAAGAGCTCAAAGCGGCCGGTGTGGCCATCAGGTACATCAACATCGGCGGCGGCCTCGGCATCACCTACAAGGACGAGACGCCGCCCCTGCCGGCGGAGCTCGCCAAAGCAATCAAGCCGCTCGTCAAGAACTCGGGCTGCACCCTGGTCCTCGAGCCGGGCCGCGCGATCGTCGGCAACGCCGGCATCCTGGTGACGAGCGCGCTGTATCATAAGGACAGCGGGGAGAAGCAGTTCCTGATCGTCGACGCCGGCATGAACGATCTGATCCGGCCGAGCCTGTACGAGGCGTACCATGAGATCAAGCCCGTCGTCGAAGAGGTGACCGCCGGCAGGGCCGTTGTCGACGTGGTGGGGCCGATCTGCGAATCGGGGGATTTCCTTGCCAAGGACCGCGAGGTCCCCGAAATGAAGCAGGGAGCGCTGCTCGCCGTGATGGGTGCGGGCGCCTACGGTTTTTCCATGTCGTCGAACTACAATTCGCGGCCGCGGGTCGCAGAGGTGATGGTGCGCGGGAGTGAATACTTCATCGTGCGCGAACGGGAGACCTACAACGATCTCATCAGGGGCGAGAAGATCCCGCGCTGGCTGGAATAGACTGCAGAGAGGCTTATCGGACACGGATTGATACGAAGGCCGCGCATGCACAGCATTCGTCTTTGATTCGCCGCGGTGATTGTCCGCGGTTCATGCCGGGTTTATCATGAAAAAGATCCCATTTTACAAGATGCAGGGGAGCGGCAACGACTTCATTCTGGTCGACAACCGGCGGGGGGTGCTCACGGGCAGGAACCTCCGGCAGGTCGCCATGACCGTCTGCGACCGCCACTACTCGGTCGGGGCCGATGGCTTCATCGCCATCGAGCCGTCGAAAAAGGCCGACTTCAAGTGGCGCTTCTTCAATGCGGACGGAAGTGAAGCGGAGATGTGCGGGAACGGCTCGCGCTGCGCCGCGCGGTTTGCCTACCTGAGAAAGATCGCGAAGAGGACGCTGTCCTTCGAGACGAAGGCAGGGCTCGTCCGCGCCGAGGTCGGGAAGAACGCTGTCAAAGTGCAGCTGACCGGAGCGACGGCGCTCCGCCTGAACATCGCAGTTCCCCTCGCGACGGGCGCCCGCACAGGGCATTTCATCAACACCGGCGTCCCCCATCTGGTCTACCTTTCCGACCGGCTCGATGCCGAAGACGTGGAGACCATCGGCAGGAAGACGAGGCGGCACGATCTGTTCAAGCCGGACGGTACCAATGTCAACTTCATTCAGGTCCAGGGGCGCCACCGGCTCAGGATCAGGACCTATGAGCGGGGCGTGGAAGGGGAAACGCTGGCCTGCGGCACCGGTGCCGTGGCTGGCGCGCTCATCGCCGGCACGCTCGGGCTGGTCGCCTCCCCGGTGGAAGTGACCACGAAAAGCGACGAGAAACTGACCGTCTCCTATGAACGGTCGGGCGACCGGTTTACCGCTCTCCACCTGGAAGGCGATGCGAAGGTCATCTGCGAGGGAAGTGTGTATCTCTGATGAATGACCTCGGGCGTAAGAGGGATGAGCAGGGAGAGTGCGCAGTTCTTCCCTGAACCCCAGTTCATCCGCGTTGTCTGTTGGTGCATACTCATAAGGAGGCTGTCATGTTCAAAGGTTCCATGGTTGCGATCGTCACGCCCTTCAGGAGCGGGAAGGTCGATGAAAAGGCGCTGGGTGATCTCATCGAGTTTCATATCAAGAGCGGCACCGACGTGATCGTGCCCTGCGGCACCACGGGCGAGTCGGCGACACTCTCCCACGAGGAGCACCACCGCGTGGTGGAGATCACGGTGAAGACCGTCAACAAGCGGGTGCCCGTCATCGCCGGCGCCGGCTCGAACTCGACCTCCGAGACCATCGATCTGACGAACTACGCAAAGAGGGCCGGCGCCGACGGCGTGCTGCTTATCACGCCCTACTATAACAAGCCGACGCAGGAAGGCCTGTACCAGCACTTCAAGAGGGTTTCGGAATCCGTCGACATCCCCATCGTCCTCTACAACGTGCCGGGCAGGACGAGCGTCAACATGCTTCCCCCGACCGTGGCCCGGCTCAGGGCGATCAGGAACATCGTCGGCATCAAGGAAGCCACCGGCGACCTGAAGCAGGTGAGTGAACTGCTCCGGCTCTGCGGCAGGGACTTCGATGTAATTTCCGGCGACGATTTCACGACGCTCCCGCTGCTCCATCTGGGCGGCGTGGGCGCCATCTCGGTGACGGCAAATATCGCACCGGCCGATGCCGCCGGCATGTTCGATGCCTTTTTCGCCGGGAAGTACGAGGAGGCGCTCAGGCTCCACTACAAGATGGAGCCGCTGCACGGCATGATGTTCATCGAGACCAACCCGATCCCGGTCAAGACATCGCTGGCGCTCATGGGCAGGATCAGCGAGGAATTCCGCCTGCCGCTCTGCGCCATGGCGGACGCCAACAAGGAAAAGCTCAAGAAGGCGCTCAAGGACTACGGGCTGCTGTAAGGGCTGAAACCATTCTTGCCGCGGATTGGAATAGGCGTGCCGGGCTTACAGGGTGTCCGCGTTTATCCCTGATCCACGGCTGACAAGGAGTCGCTATGATCAAGGCGGTCGTGACCGGCGTTGCCGGCAGGATGGGTTCCCGGATCGTGAACGTGCTCTCCACGTCGGAGGGCATCATGCTCGGGGGCGCGCTCGAGAGAAAGGGCCAGCCCCTCATCGGCCAGGACGCGGGAGGGCCGGCCGGCATACCCGCTACCGGGGTGAAGATCACCGACGATCTCGCGGCAGCGCTCAGGGCGGGCGACGTGCTGATCGATTTCACGTCGCCAGAGGCGAGCCTCCTGCACCTCAAGACCTGCGCAGAGCAGGGCAGGGCGGCCGTCATCGGGTCCACGGGGTTCACGAAGGAGCACCTTGCCGAGGTGCATGCCTACGTGCAGAAGGTCCCCTGCGTGCTGTCGCCCAACATGAGCATCGGCGTGAACCTCTGCTTCAAGGTGCTTGCTGAGATCGCGAAGACCATCGGCGACGATTACGACATGGAGATCGTCGAGGCCCACCACCGCATGAAGAAGGACGCCCCGTCGGGGACGGCCATGAAAATGGCCCAGGTCATCGCCCAGGCCGTGAACCGGAACCTCGACGAGGTCGGCGTCTACGCGCGCAAGGGCATGATCGGCGAACGGACGAAAAAGGAGATCGGCATCCAGACGCTCCGCGGGGGGGACATCGTCGGCGAGCACACGGTGCTGTTCGCGGGCAAGGGGGAGCGGATCGAGATCACCCACCGGGCGCACAGCCGCGATACCTTCGCGGCAGGGGCCGTCCGGGCGGCGAAATGGGTCGTGGGGAAAAAGCCCGGCCTGTACGACATGATGGACGTGCTGGGACTAAAGTAAGCGGTGCACTACCGCGAGGAGCAGATGAACATGAAGAGAACCATCCTTATCGTTTTGATCCTGGGGGGACTGGTGAGCCTGTTGCCCGCCACCCTGGGCGCCTTCTCATCGGATCATCCCGGCTGCAACGGCGACTGCAAGGAATGCCACAAGCTGGAGAAGAAGGATGCCGAGGCGATCGTCAAGAAGCTGAACCCGGCGCTCAGCGTGGTCGATGTCAAGCAGGCGATTGTCAAGGGGCTCTGGCAGGTTGACGTCGATGCTGGAGAAGGCAAGCGCGGCCCGATTTTTCTGGACTATTCGAAAAAGAACCTGATCGTCGTGCAGCAGATCATTCCCGTGGACAGCATCGGTAAGGAGGCGCCCCGCCGCAAGATCGACTTCTCGAAGCTGCCCTTGAAGGACGCCCTTGTCATGGGGCCGAAGACCGCGAAGAAGAAGGTGGCCGTTTTCACGGACCCCGACTGCCCCTACTGCCGGAAACTGCACGAAGAGATCAAGAAGGTGCTGGAAAAGCGGAAGGACATCGCCTTCTATATCTTTCTCCGGCCGCTGCCGATGCACCCCGAGGCTCCGCGGAAGGTCGAGGCCATTTTGTGCGAGCGCTCGCTCTCCCTGCTCGATGACGCCCTGTCCGGCAAGCCCGTGCCCGCACCCGCCTGCTCGACGGCGAAGGTGCAGATGGAGAAGAACATCGCCCTTGCCGATTCCCTCGAGTTCCGCGGCACCCCGACCATGGTCCGCGAGGACGGCACGGTGAACCCCGGATTCCTTGCTGCAGAGCCGCTCGAGGCTTGGATCGACGGCAAGTAGCCGGCAGGGCTTCCCATGAGACTGGTGAGGTTCCTCGCGGAAGGCAGGCCGGTCTGCGGCATCGTGAACGGTGACGAGATCGCGGAGCTGGAGGGAAATTTTTTCTCCCCCTTCAAGATGCTCCAGGCCCGCCATTCCCTCTCCCGGGTCGTACTTCTCCCGCCGTGCCTGCCGTCCAAGGTGGTCGCCGTGGGGCTGAACTACCGGGACCACGCGGAAGAACTCGGCTTCCCTGTTCCGGACGATCCGATCCTCTTCCTGAAGCCGGCCACGACCGTCATCGGTCCCGGCGAGCCCATCTTATACCCCGCAATGAGCGGCCGCGTCGACTATGAGGCGGAGCTCGGCGTTGTGATCAGGGACCATGTCCGGAACATCAGCCCCGGCGAGGCAGGCAGCCACATCCTCGGGTACACGTGCGCAAACGATGTGACGGCCCGGGACCTCCAGAAAAAGGACGGGCAGTGGACGCGCGCAAAATCCTTCGACACATTCTGTCCAATCGGCCCCTGGATCGAGACCGACGTCGACCCCGGCGACCTCCAGGTCGAGGCCTATCTGAACAATGAGCGGAAGCAGCGCTCCCGCACATCGCAGTTCATTTTCAAGGTTCCCTTTCTGGTCAGCTTCATATCGAAGGTGATGACGCTGCTTCCCGGGGACCTCATCATCACGGGAACGCCCTCGGGCATCGGGCCCATGAAGCCGGGCGACGAGATCGAGGTGCGGATCGAGGGGATCGGATCGCT